>JBGTBZ010000329.1:0-1720 GCA_041749155.1 Phycisphaerae bacterium | reverse complement strand
ACCCCGCCGACCGGCACGACCGGATCGACCTGGTCCTCGTGCGCTTCGGAACCGGCGGGCGGGCTGCGGCCGTGGAGTCGGCCCAGGTGGTAGGGGAGTCGCCCCGGAACGCCGCGATCGTGGTCGATCCCTGGCCCTCGGATCACCGGGCGGTCGTCGTGGCGATACGACTGGACGAACCCGGCTAGCCATCGCTCCCGCGACCGTTGGCCGCGGCCACAGAACAACGTATGATCAAGGACGTAGAGAGGTATTGACCCCACGCACTCGGGGGCGACTGGTATCGACCGGATGGCTCGAGTGGCGGTGGCATGCCGGAGACGCTTGCTATGCTCCGTTATCAATGTGAGCAAACCCATAACTGCCGATAACGACGCAGTTGCTGGGCGGATCGGTTTCGACCGTCCGCTCGCCCTGGCTGCCTAAATGCAGCCACGGGGTTACAGGGAGTGCCCGCGGCCCTGTATCCCTGTCATCCAGCGGGCTGGTTGCCTGGCTCGGCCTTTGGCCAGGTGATGAGACTAAGAAGGCTGGATGCCCCGGCAGGCTGTCGATGATCGGCCGGCGGCGTCGAGATCAAAGCATCGACTAAGCATGTAGAGGCCGACATTTCGGTTATCGCGACACGGGGGTTCGATTCCCCCCGCCTCCACTTTCCAAAGCCCGGCCTTCAGGGCCGGGCTTTGTTCACTCCCTGCCCCGTTGCCTAGCCGCCGCACGCCGCAGGGCGTCCCGGCCAAGACGCCGCGTGATCCCGTCCATCGCCGCGTCCAGGCGCCGCCGCTTCTCGGCCGCCACGTCGGGAAACAGCGTCGGCGGGGCGGCGGACGCCTCGAGGAGGTCCGTCAGCGAGACCCCCAGCAGTCGCAGGGGACGCACCTCGCCCGCCGTCGACCACGCATCCAGCAGATCGCGGGCGGCATGCCAGAGCACCTGCGTCTCATCCGTCGGCGACCCGAGCGTCATCCGGCGGGTGAGGGTCACGAATTCGCTGTAACGCCCCCCGTGGCGGAGCTTGATGCTCACACCACGTGCCAACCTACCCGCGGAACGAAGCCGCGCCGCCACGTGCTCCACCTGCCCCAGCAGCACCGCCCGCAGCTCCTCGATCTCGGCGATGTCATGCCCGAAAGTCTGCTCCTGGCCGATGCTCCTGGCCTCGCGGTCGGGCGTCACGGGACGATCGTCGATCCCGTACAGCAGGTTGCGCACGCCCGAGCCATCCTCGCCGAAATGGCGCTGCAGGAACTCCTCGGGCATCGCGCGAAGCTGCGAGACGGTCCTGACGCCGAATCCTGCCAGCCGCCGCGCGGTCTTGGGGCCGATGCCCCAGATGCTCGACAGCGGCAGGGGGGCCAGGACCGCCTCCACGTCTCCAGGTGCGATCACCTTCAGCCCATCGGGCTTGTTCATGTCGCTGGCCAGCTTCGCCAGGAACTTGTTGGGCGCCACCCCCACGCTGCACGTCAGTCCCGTGGTCTCCTTCACGCGCCGGCGGATATCCCGGGCAATCGTCGGGCCATCCCCGAAGAGCCGCAGGCTGCCGGTGACATCCAGGAACGCCTCGTCGATCGAAAGCGGCTGCACCAGGGGCGTGTAGTCCGCCAGGATCGCAAAAACCTGCTTGCTGGCGAATCGATAGGCCTCGAAACGTCCCCGGACGACGATCGCGTGCGGGCACAGCCGCAGGGCCTGCGCCGTCGGCATCGCGCTGCGGCAC
>JBGTBZ010000328.1:0-1569 GCA_041749155.1 Phycisphaerae bacterium | reverse complement strand
GATGGACAAAACCCGTTTCGATGCCGTGACCAGGCTCCTCGCCGGCGGTGTTCCTCGCCGCGTGGCGCTGTCTGCCCTCATCGGCGCAGTGCTGCATCTCAGCGGCCGCATCCCTGGCGAGCACCGGGTCGAAGCGAGAAGGAAGCGCAAGCGCAAGAAACGGTGCAAACCGCAATGCGCCGGAAAGGCGTGCGGAAAAGACAGCTGTGGCGGAACGTGCGGCCGGTGCGACGGCTCCTGTGTCGCTGGTGTGTGCGTGTGCCCGGGCGCCTTGCGCAATTGCCACGGCGCCTGCCGGCAGTGCTGCAGCGATGCTCATTGCGAGAACGGCCGGTCGTGCCTCCAGGGAGTCTGCGCCTGCCCACCGGGCCAGGCGCCGTGTCCGAACGAGTGTTGCGGGCCGTTTCAGGAGTGCGAAATCGGCATGTGCAGGGAACCGGCTCGACCGGAGTGCGACGGATTTTCCTCCCCCTGCACGTCCGGGGCAACGTGCTGCAGCGGAGCGTGTGTGGAGCTTCTGGGACTCATGTATTGCGACCGGAGCGAGGTGGGGGAACCGTGCCTCGTCGATAGCGATTGCATCGAGGGGGCGAGCTGTATCAGCTTTCATTGCTTAACGTGATAGACGCGGAAAGGGCGCAGCGGCGCTGTCGACGGCGCCCTACGGCAAGGCCGTGACCATCGCCCCATCGACGTGTGCGGCCAGCCCGGAGATGTACGACGCGGCAGGGGAGAGCAGAAAGGCGCCGAAGCGGCCCAGCTCGATCGGTTCGCCGTAGCGCCCGAAGGGAATGGTTCGGCTCGACTCGGCGGCGATCTCGTCCATGCTCTTTCCCGTCGCTTCGGCGCGCGCCGCGTCCAGGGTGCGGATGCGGTCGGTGTCGAAGCGGCCCGGGGCCAGCGAATTGACGCGAATATCCGGGGCCAGCTCGCGGGCCAGCGTTTTGGCGAGGGCCGCGACGCCGGGGCGCAGCACGTTCGACGTGTCGAGGTTGGGGATCGGCTGGCGCACGGACGTTGACGTAATGAACAGGATCGCGCCGCCGCGATCCATTTTGGGCACGAGCGCCTGGAGCAGGCGTAGGGGACCGCCAATCAACAACTGATACGACGCCAGCCACTGCTCCTCGCTCAATTCCAGCGCCTTGCCGGCCGGCGGACCACCGGCGTTCACGACGACGCCATCGAGTTGTCCGCCAAACTCGGCGTCGATCGCGGCGGCGACCTGCTCGGCCGTGCCGGGGTAGGCCATGTCGGCGGCGACTGCCCTGGCCGCCGGACCCAACTCCGCGACGGCCTGGTCGAGGCTCGTCTGATCGCGGGAGAGGAGGAGCACCTTGGCGCCTTCATCGACCAGCGCTTGCGCCACGCCGCGGCCGAGCCCCTTGCTGCCGCCGCCGACGACGAAGATCTTGCCCTGCAATCCGAGATCCATGCCTCGCCTCCGTGTTCCGCTAGTGGCCTCTCGCCCCAGGCCCGGCTCCCTCGTCCACGGAGAGCAGGGAGGAGTCTCGGTCTGCCGCTAGCCTCTCGTGATCTTCGCACTCTTCGCACTCTTCGCATTCTTCG
>JBGTBZ010000327.1:0-5859 GCA_041749155.1 Phycisphaerae bacterium | reverse complement strand
CGAGCCGCTGCCCGCTGGTGCTTCATTGCCACGACCGAGATCGGCGTTCGCCCCGAAAGGGCGCGCGGCTGCATCCACCGTGGAAAGCGGAGCGTCCGCCCCGAAGGGGCGCGCGGCTGTAGCCACGGGTGAGCGAAGCCGCGCAGCGGCGAAGCGCTACCCGTGGACAGCGGCGACGCGAGCCCGCCCCGGCAGGGGCGGAGGAATCTCAATCAAATACGTACCGCTCATTGAAGTCGATGCCATGCGCCTTCAGCAGGCGCAGGAGCTCGGACCGGAAGTCCTCCTTACGATGGTGCTCGGCCTGCTTTGTGATGTATCGCTTTACCGCCGGCTCCCGCGACTTGCTCACCGAGAAGACGCTGTACCCCTCCTGCCATCCGAATGATGCCAGCGCCGGAAGCGTCTCATGCACCCACAGCGAAGACCGGCCTTTTACATGGCGCATCAGATCTGAAATCGCCAGGTCCGTCCGCCACCGCAGGAGCAGATGGACGTGATCCTCGATGCCGCCGATTTCGTACAGGACGCCCTTCTCCGACCGGATGATGCCGCCCATGTACGCGTAGAGGCGCGGCGCCACATCCGCAGTGATCCACGGCTCGCGATGCTTCGTCGCGAAGACGACATGGAGAAGGATCTGTGAATACGTCCCCGGCATTGCGCCTCCTTCGCCCCTGCCGGGGCGAGCCACGTTCTCACCGCCGCCTCCACGGGCTGGCTCGATCGCCTGCGGCGATCTCGCTGCGCCCGCGGCTACAGCAGCCGGCCCCTCCGGGGCCTGACCCACGCCGATGTTCGACTGCTCCTTCGGTGCGTCCGGCAGCTAGTGCTCTGCGGTTGCGAAGCCCTCCCAAAGCCCCGCGGCGCGGTAGGCGGCGATCGCAGGTGAGCTGCATGCAAGGGCCGTCGCTTTAGTCCCAAACTGCCTCATCGCCCGAGATTGATATGCCATCGATCGTCCAGAACGTGTCCGAATCAGCGTACTCGTCCCACACGGACTCATGACGGCCGCCGGAGTCCGTCCACGCAACGGCGGCGCGGCCTTGCTTGCCGCGGACGGATCCACTCCATCGCTCGCCGGGCTTCAGGTCACCGATGTCCACCTGCGTGCCGAGCACGTCGAGGTGTACGTCGATGACATCCGTCTTTCCGGCGTTTGAAACGCTGAGATGAATACGCGTTGGCAGGCTGGCCCCGACGATCACGCAGATGAAGGCTATCGGAAAGTTCAACAGGATCCCCACAAGCGCGACTGAAGCCCGGCTGCGAAGCCGGCTGCGGATTTCCGGTTCAACGCGCGCAGTGAAGCTGTAAGTCAACACCATGAGGATCAAGCCACCCAGCGCTGCGACCGTTCCTCCCATGAGTGCCAGCGCACCAAGCCCGGCGAATGCATCGCGGCGGGTGAGTCCGTACCCGACCATCGCGACCATGCCGAGCCCCAGGGGCACCAGCCAGCAGGCCCAGGCGACCGCCACCATCCGCTTTGCATGAGCGGGGTTCGCTGGATGTGAGTTGGGCGTGATGTAATCGAGCGTGGTCATCCCCGCCTCTCAAAGTATCCCTTCTTCCCGAAATACCGCATGAGGCGATCGGTGACCCAGGGCTTGCCCTGGGCTGCGGCTACGGCTGCACCTTCGGTGCGGCGGTGCCGCGCCAGAATCCAGCTTTCATAGGCGGCGCGCGCCTCCTCGTGGCTGCCGAACTCCCCTGACTCAACACGTCCGGCGAAGTTGATCATTGCAAGCCGCATGCTCTCTGCCTCTGCGGGCGTGATTCTCGTGAGGTCAAGACTCCTCAGATCGATGAACAGTCGTCCTCCCTCGCGGACGATCTGCACCATTCGGCCGCGGTCGTCCTCCAACGTGGTGACATCAGTCGGATCGGCATGACGCTGTGGCAACAGAGGCCGAAGCGGCAGCGGATGCAGGTCGCTGCCTCCGAATCGCCTGCACAAGGCCTCGTCAACCACTGCTGTGCCAGCAAGCAATCTGAGAAGGACCAGCCTGCTTGTCTCATCGTTTGTGAGCACCCAATCCGAGAGATGCGCCTGCTGACCCTCAACCAGGGCCTCGTGGAACGCGACGTACATCCCTACTGCATCCCTCCGGTCGATAACACTCGGGTGCCAAATGTGCAGGAGAAGCGCCAGGCCAGCCAGTGCCGCCATGCCGAGGCCGACGAGAACAATGATCGTCCCTTTCATGCTTTGCGTTCAAAGTACCCCTTCTTCCCGAAATACTCGATCGCCTCCTCCACGCTCTTAAAAACGCGCGTCGCCGTCTCGGTGATGAACGGGCTGGGCATGGCGCGGCAGGCCCAGACGACGTAGACCTCCTTGCCACCCTCGAAGGCGTGGTGCAGCTCGCGCTCCACGCCGCTGGAGAGGCCGGGCTTGCCGCCGGGAAGCTCGGGGACCAGCGAGATGATCATGTCGCTCTGGTCGATCATCTTGAAGTCGCGCGCGTAGATCTGCCCCATGATGTCCCCGCTGATGGCGGCCACTTCCGCCGTCTTCAGCGTGATGACCCCCTCGCTGGTCTTCACCTCCACGCGCTCCTCGCCCTCCTGCATCGCCTTCACCGCCAGGGTGTGCAGGATGAACTCGTCCACGTCCGCCGGGTCGAAGCAGATGAAATGCTCATACAGCGCCGCCTTGAACGCCTCGATCTGCTTCAGCGTGTCCGGCAGGTCCATCACGTGCGTCATCGGGAACGACGGATACACCTTCTTCCGCCACGGCTCAAAGAGCAGGCGGTAAACCGTCTCGGCGGTGAGCTTCTCACGGCCGCGCGAGATCATGTAGAAATGCCCGTGCCCGCGGAGAATGTTGGCGAGGATCTCGGTGGCTAGGAGCTCCTCCTCGCGCCAGACCATGACGTCCTTGAGGGTGTGGTCGATGTCGTGATCGCGCGCCAGGCGCTGGTGCACGCTCTCGGCGTTGTCGAGCAGGGTGAGGTAAAGATCGGCGTCGAAGGCCTTGGTCTGGTCGTAATCGAACGCAGCGAAGAGCCCGTGACGCCAGCGGAACGTCGCGTGCGTGTTGACGATGACGTGCTCATGTTGCTCCCCCTGCCGCAGAATCTCCTTAAACACAGCGCGGCGGAGAGTGTTGAGACGGGTGATGGGCAGGTTGAGGATGCGCCCCCTGGGCACATCCGGCGCCTCGGCGTACATCATGTCGCCGACGTGGCAGACGACCAGGTCATGGCCGTGCTTCTCAGCGATCTGACGGACGTGCTCGATGTACGGCTTCTTCTCGACCCCGACCTGCCCGGTGAACATTGCTCGCATGGTGGGGGATTGTAGCGGGGGGGAGCCGCTCGGGGGATGAACGCTGAACGTCGAACGTCCAACGTCGAACTTCGAAGTCCGGAGCGGAGGCTTACTCTCTCCGGCACTTCAACGTTGGACGTTCGACGTTCGACGTTGGACGTTGGACCTTCAGGTCATCCCACAAGCGCCAGCCCCAGCGTCGCCCCATATCGCCCCAGCAACTCGGCGCGCAGCAGGGCGTGCTGCGACTCGCTGAGATGCGGATCCGCGGCGAGCAGGGCAAGCGCGTCGTCGCGCGCCTCGTGCAGCAGCTCGAGCTCCTCGGTGAGGTTTGCGATCTTCAGCGAGGGCAGGCCATGCTGCCGCGTGCCGAAGAAGTCGCCCGGGCCGCGCAGGCGAAGGTCCGCCTCCGCCAGCTCGAACCCATCCGTCGTCGCGCACATCGCCGCCAGCCGCTCCTGGGCACTGGGGGTGGTGGGGTCGCTGATCAGCAGGCACCAGCTCTTCTGAGCCCCGCGCCCCACCCGCCCGCGCAGCTGGTGAAGCTGCGACAGGCCAAACCGCTCGGCGTTCTCGATCACCATCGTCGTCGCGTTGGGCACGTCGATGCCCACCTCGATCACCGTCGTCGCCACCAGCACATCCACCTCGCCGGCGCGAAACGACGCCATCGCCGCCGCCTTCTCCGCCGTGCTCATCTGCCCGTGCAGCATCGCCAGGCGCAGGCCTTTGAGTGGACCCGCCGCAAGTTCCTCGAAGTGCTTTTTCACGCTCCGGGCATCCGAAAGCCCGTCCTCCTCGATCTGAGGCAGCACGACGTACGCCTGCTGTCCCTTCTCGGCCTGCCGCCGGATGAAGTCGTAGGCCTTCTGCGCCTGCTGCGCTGCCAGGAGCTTCGTCTCGATCGCCTGCCGCCCCGGAGGGAGTTCGTCGATGACGCTGGCGTCGAAGTCCGCGAAGTACGACAGCGCCAGCGTCCGCGGGATGGGCGTGGCGGTCATGACCAGGTAATGCGGCGCCATCCCCTTGCCGCGCAGGTGCGCCCGCTGGCGGACGCCCAGCTTGTGCTGCTCGTCCACGACCACGAGCCCAAGGTTCGCGAATTCCACGCCCTCCGACAGCAGCGCCTGGGTGCCGACGGCGAGGTCGATCTTCCCATCCGCCAAGTCCGCGAGCAGGGCGGTGCGCTCCTTCGCCTTCAGCTTTCCGGTGAACAGCTCGATGCGGACGCTGCTTCCTTCGAGGAACTTCGTCAGCGTCAAAAAATGCTGCGCCGCGAGCACTTCCGTCGGCGCGAGCATGGCGCTTTGCAGCTTGTTGGCGACGCCCACGAGCATCGCGTAAAGCGCCACCACCGTCTTTCCGCTGCCGACATCCCCCTGGAGCAGGCGGTTCATGGGCTTGCCGCTCTTGAGGTCATGCACGATCTCGTATGCCGCCCGCTCCTGCGCCCGCGTCATGTCGAAGGGGAACCGTCCCCGGATCCGCCCGTCCAGCATCTTGTCGATCCGCAGCACCGGCGCGCTGATCTGTCCCTCGCGAAGCCGCTTCGACAGACCCAGACCAAGCTGGAGCATGATCAGCTCGTCATAAACGAGCCTGCGCCGGGCAGCGCGGGCATCCACCTCATCCTGCGGCCTGTGAATCTTCCTGTAGGCCTCCTTCCTATCCAGGAGGCCGCGCTGCTTCAGCAGCGCGGCAGGCAGCGTCTCCACCAGCCCCGAAACCGCATCCTCCAGGTTCTCCCGAATGGTCGCCTCGATCTGCTCGCTCGTGAGCTGGGCCGTCGCCGCATAGACCGGCCGAAAATTGTCCTGCGAAATAACCGCAGCCTCCTCCTCGATCACCTCCCACTTCGGATTCGCCATCTGGGGGATGTTTCGCCAGGTCCGCACCTTCCCCCGCACGCGCAACAGCATGCCAGGCCTCACTTTAAGCCGCATCCACGCGGCGTTAAACCACACGATCGCCAGCTTTTCGCCGCTGACCGAGTCCTTCAGCGTCGCCTCAAACCGGCTCCGCGGCCGTCCCGCGATGTAGTCCGCCGCGATCACCTCCCCGCGGACCGTCTGGATCTGCTCGTTAACCAGCTCATCCACCCCCCGCTCGCTGCTTTCGAAGCGGTAATCCCGCGGCAGGTAATCCAGCAGGTCCCCCAGCGTCGCCAGCCCCAGGGCACGCAACGACCTGGCGCGCTTGAGCCCCACCCCCGCCAGTCGCTCGACCGGCATCGCCAGACCCTTGTCCAAACTCACAATCTCCGCCGCGGTGGGCATGCCACGAATCTTACGCGATTTGCTGGCTCGCCCCGGAGCCGGAGGATCGCAAAGACGCAAAGAGCAGGACCTGCAACCCCTCTCCCCCCCGGGGAGAGATGCCGAGGCAGCAGGCCGAGGCGAGAGGTCGTTCTCAGGGCCGACTCCGCACTTCGATGTTGGACGTTCAATGTTCGACGTTCGCTTCGTCAAACCCGCGCATCGCGAACCGCGCCTCCCTCACCCCCATCCCACCCCTCCTCCCCCATCAGCGGCACAAACCGCACCGCATCCAGCGCCCGCGAATCAAGCTCCTCGCCGCGGC
>JBGTBZ010000326.1:0-7491 GCA_041749155.1 Phycisphaerae bacterium | reverse complement strand
AGTCGTCCTGGCGGCTGCGGTAGGCCCGAACTCGGCCGAGGAGCCGGTCGGCGAGTCGGTCCGTTTTCCGCCGCACGTTCGGCAACAGCACGGGGTCAGACGCCTCGGAGGTGGCAGGGTCCACCCGGGCGAAGGCGACGGCGGAGAGGTCGGGGCCTGCGGCGAGCCGCACAACGACGTCATCGGGTTCAACGTCGGCGATGGCGACGCAGGCGGTTCCGACGGCGTAGAGGTCGGCGTCCAGACGAATGACCAGCACGTGGTCTTCGTCGAGGGTCCACTCGCCGGCGGCAACCTTCGCGGCGGCCTGGGCCAGCAACTCCCGCCACGATCGGGCCTGCGCATCAACGGTTTCAGGGTTCTTCATGGCCCTGGCCGTACAAACCAACCTCGAAAACCGGTTTGCCGGCTCTGACCCTCGAACCGATGCCCCGCCGGGCCACCCAGTCGAGGAACCCGGGGCTTGTATGGGAGCCGTCCGAGGGGTGGCCCCGGCCCGGCAACTTCCCGTCCGGGGCGTGAGCCAGGCGGGGGTTGAGCGACGACGGGAAGGCCGTAGCTTGTGGTTCATGACCACTACCAGTGCACCCGTGACTACCCTCACCCTCCACGACTTCCCCGGCATCTGGTTGCCGCGCGACCTCACAGCGACGGAGCAGGACGCCCTGGCGACCCTCCCCGAAGCTCACCCGTTCTGGCACCCGGCTTCGGGCCTGGACCGCCTGACGGTCCTCAGCTCGGTCCAGCACCGGGGCCGTTTCTACGCCCTCGACCGAATCGACGCGGATGCCGCCGGCGAGACAATGATCGGCTTCCTGAGCAACGGGTACGACAGCGACTGCCACGACTGGACCAAGGCTGGCGATGCCCTTGCTGTCCGTTACCAGGAGGCCGGCCCGGGTCACGTTGCCGGCGAGTGGGACTGGTGCTCGTTCACTCTGCGGGCCACCCCTGAGTCCTGACCCGGGCCAGCGGCGCTTGTCTCGGCGTCAAACGCGAGCCGACCTGACCTCGGCGTAACAGCGGAACTGGTCCCCCTCGGGAGCGGCCAGCTCTACGCCGCTTTGTGGGGGCGGGTAGCGACAGGTAACCTCTCGGCGACATGAGGATGGCGAGTCGCGGCTCAGCCAGGACGCTGGCGTTGAGGAGGACGATGGTGTCCGAGATCAACCTTTCCCAGAACGAGGCGGACCGCCTGATCGCGATGCCGAAGCTGCGCGTCGAGGGCCAGGCCCACCAGTACCCTGCCCCCGGCGCATGCGTGACGATCCCGCTGACGTGTGTGGACCGGCAGGAGGAGTTCCTCCTGGACGTGAACCGCGGCCGGATCATCGTGTCAAAGGTCACGCTCCAGAACCGTGTCCGCAAGGCGATCGTCCTCGTGCGGCTGGACGTGGACGGCCCGCCGCACACGAACCCGGACGGCGAACGCATCGAGTGCCCGCACCTGCATTTATACCGGGAAGGGTATGGCGACCGATGGGCACAGCCGCTGCCCGACGGCTTCACGGACCCCGCCGACCGGTCGCAGATGCTCAAGGAATTCTTAGACTACTGCAACGTCGTGGACGCTCCCCACATCGACCCGAGCCTGCTCTGATGACGCGCCCATCTGTCCAGGACCTGATCGAGGCTTACTCCCGCTGGGTGCGGGACAACACGGTGCTGCGCGACGTGGGCGACTACGTGGAGATCACGACGCCATACCTGGACCGGCACAACGACCACCTCCAGATTTACGCCCGGCGGACAGACGGCGGGTTCGAGTTGACGGACGACGAGTACACGATCCGGGACCTCAGGCTCAGCAACTGCGACCCGGACACGCCGAAGCGCCGGCGGATGATGGAGGCGGTGCTCAACGGCTTCGGCGTGAAGCGAGCCGGTGATGCCCTGACCGTCGTCACGAGCATCGACAACTTCCCAGAGCGGAAGCACAGGCTCGTGCAGGCGATGCTCGCCGTGAACGACATGTTCTTCGTCGCCGAGGCGAACGTCGCCAGCCTCTTCCGGGAGGACGTCGAGGCCTGGTTGGAGGCGTCCGAGGTGCGGTTCACCCCCGAGGTGAGCCTGACCGGCCGGAGCGGCCTGACCCACCACTTCGATTTCGTGATTCCGAAGTCAAAGGCCTGGCCCGAGCGCGTCGTCCGGGCGATCAGCAATCCGAACAAGCAGGCCGCCGAGTCCTATTCGTTCGCTTGGATGGACACCCAGGAAGCCCGGGCGGAAGGCACGGAGGCGTACGCCCTGCTGAACGACTCGAAGCGGCCACCCGCCGCCGAGGTTGTGCAGGCCCTGCGCGAGTACAAGATCGAGCCGGTTATGTGGAGCGACCGCAACCGGGTCCGGGATCGGCTCGCCGCGTGAACCCAAGCGTAATGTTGAACTACACCCCGCATAAGAAGCTGACCCTTCGCCAGCACCCACACTTCAACGAGGCGTGGCTGCACGACCGCATCTGCGAGAACCCGGCGATCTTGGGCCTCGGCGATGTCCGCGTCCTCGACCGCGAGCGGTCGTACTCCGGGGCCGGCCGGCTGGACATCCTGCTGTTCGACGAGGAAAACAACCGTCGGTTCGAAGTCGAAGTCATGCTCGGGCCGACGGACCCCAGCCACATCGTCCGGACGATCGAGTACTGGGACATCGAACGCCGCCGGTACCCGGCATACGAGCACGTCGCAGTCGTCGTGGCCGAGGAGATCACCACCCGGTTCTTCAACGTCATGGCCCTGTTCAGCGGCAGCATCCCGATCATCGCGATCCAGCTCGACGCCCTCCAGGTCGGGGAGAACATCCTGCTGAACTTCGTCAACGTGCTCGACCAGACCGAGCTGCGGGCCGACGACACCGAGGAGGACTCGGGCGGCGGCCAGGTGGATCGGGCGTATTGGGAGCAGAAGGTCGGCGGGAACCTGATGAAGGTCTGCGACCACGTGCGGGAGATGATCAACGCGACGGCGAAGGTCCCGCAGGAGCTGAACTTCCTCCGCGGGTACGTCGGCCTGCGTGGGCACGGCGTGGTTCGCAACTTCGTGTCGATGTCGCCGAAGCGGACGAAGCAGATCGTCCACGTCCGGTTCCACAACGAGCGGGCCGCCGAGTGGAAGGACCGGTTCGACGCTGCCGGCGTCCCCGCTGAGGCCCGCCGCAAGGACCGGCTGCGGGTCACTGTGACGCCCGACGAGTTTGCCGAGCACCGCGACCTCATCCGGGAGGTGGTCGCCGAGACCGTCAAGGAACAGGGAGCCTGATGTCGCTGGGGAAGACCATCCGCCTTTACCTGATGGACGGCACCGCTGCCGGCCCGATGGTCGCCGAGATCATCAACTGGAGCGGCCAGGTGATCCTGCTGCCAAGGCCGCAGCTTGCAGACCTGGCGAAACGACCAGAGCTTCTACGGACAGGGGTGTACCTGCTCGTCGGCCCCGACCAGGGTGGAGGCGGCCGCCAGCGCGTATACGTCGGCGAGGGAGACGTCGTCTGGGAGCGGCTCAAGGAGCACGATAAGACGAAGGAGTTCTGGACTGTCTGCGTCGCGATCACGAGCAAGGACGAGAACCTGACGAAGGCCCATGGCCGCTACCTGGAGCACCGGCTCTGCGGCATGGTTGCGGCGGCGGGGCGGGCGACCGCCGACAACGGGACCTCGCCTTCCGTGAAGCCGCTGCCCGAGCCGGACCGGGCGGATATGGAGTACTTTTTGGAGCAGGTGAGGCTGATCCTGCCGGTGCTCGGGTTCGACTTCCTGCGGCCACCGGCAACCCAGGACTCCGAGGCGGGCAAGTCCGAGCCGCGGTCGCCGAAGCTGATCCTCGACGAGGTCGGCATCCGGGCTGAGGCTTACGAGATCGACGGGCTATTCGTGGTCCTCGCCGGCTCTACGGCGCGCGCTGAGGCGACGCCGTCCTGGGACACCTACCGGGATGTTCGTGCCCGGTTGGAGCAGGAGCAGAAGCTCGTGCTCTCCGAGACGGGGAAACTGAGGTTCGTGCAGGACGTCGAGTTCACCAGCCCGAGCGCCGCCGCGTCCGTGATCGTGGGGTCGAACAGGAACGGCCGACTCGCCTGGTGCCTGGAGGACGGACGCACCAGCTACGCCGACTGGAAGGAACACCTGCTGAAGGCGGCAGAGGGTGATGCGGCAACCGGAACTGCGGGCGTCATTTCGTAAGCATTCTTGGAGCGGGAAGCTGGACCTCGCAGACGAGGTAAGGCGGGAGCCATGTCCTCTGGGGCTTGACGCGGTTTTCGGCGCCGGGCACGCAACGGTATCATCGGTGAGGCCCCGGTACGTGCTGGAGACTCCCCAGGCGGCGGCTGGGGGAGCTACGAGACGCAGGGCCGAACATGAGGGTGCTGACCAACGCCGAGGGCGACAACCTCGCTGCTTTCCTGCACGACCGGCTGCACCCGGGGGTGCGGGTTGATGCTGCGGTGGCGGCCGTTTCCGTGTTCGCCCTCGATGCCGTGGAGCCGCTGACGAGGGCCGCCAGCGTCCGACTGCTTCTCCCGGCTGAAGGCGACCTGGCAATACTGGGGGACAGCGGCGACCGGGTTAGCCGAGCCTCGCTGAGGCAGCGCCGGCTGTCAGCGGTAGCAGGCCGGTGGCTGCGTGAAGTCGCCGAAGTTCGGCGGGTTCCGAAGGGGGTGCCGCAGGGTCTGATCGTGCTCCGCGATGCTGACGGTCGGCCGCTCCACGCTGTCGTCGGCAGCTTCGCCCTCTCGACCAGCGGCCTCGGCTTAGCCAGCGGCAACCCTTTGAGCTTCGTCCAGGTGTTCGACGCCGAGGAGGCCGCCGCGCCCGCGGATTGGTTCGACCAGCAGTGGGCTGCCCATCCACCCAGCTCGGTGGCTGCCGCGGCCTTGGCGGACCAGGCGGAGGCCATGGTGGCGCCGCGTGCCCCGCGCGATGTTTACGCCCTCGCACTCCATCACCTGCTCGGCAGGGGCCAGGGTGGGCTGGACGAGGAGCAGATCGTCGATGCCCGGACCGGGATCAAGAACACGGCGGTCTGGCAGATGCTCTACCGGTTCCAACGCGACGGCGTCGTCGGCGCGGCCGACAAGCTCGCGCGGTACGGCGGGTGCATCCTGGCCGACAGCGTCGGTCTGGGCAAGACGTTCGAGGCCCTGGCCGTCATCAAGTACCACGAGCTGCGCAATGACCGCGTGCTGGTCCTGTGCCCCAAGCGGCTGCGCGACAATTGGACGGTCCACACCGCCAACGACCGCCGCAACCGGCTGGCGGGCGATCGCTTCAATTTCGACGTTTTGCACCACACGGACCTGTCCCGGCGGCGCGGCCGGTCAGGCGACATCGACCTCGCCCACCTCAACTGGGCCAACTACGACCTGGTCGTCATCGACGAAAGCCATAATTTCAGGAACAAGAAATCCCCGAAGAAGGGCGTGCCGACACGGTATGACCGGCTGCTCGACGACGTGATCCGCGACGGCGTCAAGACGCGGGTGCTGATGCTCAGCGCCACCCCCGTCAACAACCGCCTCGCCGACCTCCGCAATCAGATCGCCTTCGCCGTCGCGGGCGACGACTTCGCTTTGGAACCCCATGGCATCCCCAGCATCCAGGCGACCACCCGGTTCGCGCAGCAGCAGTTCAACGCCTGGCTCGGGCTGCCCGACGAGGAACGGACGCCGGCCAGGCTCGTGGACATGCTTGGCTTTGCCTATTTCGCGCTGCTGGACCTGCTGACCATCGCCCGCAGCCGACGGCATGTGGAGAGGTATTACGGAACGGCTGAGACCGGCAAGTTCCCCGAGCGTCGCAAGCCCGTCAACATCAAGAGCGATGTGGACGTCATCCCCCACGCCCAGGGCGGCATGGCGCCCATCGCCGATCTCAACCGCGACATCACGCTGCTCCACCTGGCGGCCTACAGCCCCTTGAAGTACCTGTTGCCCGGCAAGATCGAGGAGTACGAGCGGAAGTACGCGACGGAGACCACCCGGGGCACCGTCTGGCGGCAGCTCGACCGCGAGACGTCGCTGACGGCCCTCATGCGGGTCAACGTCCTCAAGCGGCTGGAGTCGTCGGTCCACGCCTTCGGGTTGACCGTGCACCGCCAGCTCGCCGACGTGAACGGCCTCATCGCGCGGATCGACGCCCACGACCCCGGCGAGGTCGAAAGCCCGTCGATCGCCGACCTTGAACTCGACGACCCGATCGCCGAGCAGCTCGCGGTCGGCAAGGGCATCAAGGTCCTGCTGAGCGACATGGACCTGATCCGCTGGCGTGGCGACCTAGCCGCCGACCGCGACCGTCTCCGCCGACTCGCCGAGGGCGCGACCAAGGTCACGCCCCAGCGCGATGCCAAGCTCCGGGACCTCAAGGAGATGCTCGCCCACAAGTGGGCCAACCCCATTAACCCCGGCAACAAGAAGGTGATCGTCTTCACCGCCTTCGCCGAGACGGCCATCTACCTTTTCGACCAGCTCCACGGCTGGGCCAGGGAGCACGGCGTCGAGACCGGCCTGCTGACCGGCGGCAACGCCAACCGTTCCACCCTGGGGCATGTGCGCCGGCACCAGGCGGACATCCTGAGTGCCTTCGCCCCCATCGCGAAGCAGCGGCCCGCGGAGTTCGCCGGCGAGGGGGAGCTGGACCTGCTCATCGCGACCGACTGCATCAGCGAGGGCCAGAACCTCCAGGACTGTGACTGCTGCACGAATTTCGACATCCACTGGAACCCCGTCCGAATCATCCAGCGGTTCGGCCGGATCGACCGCCTCGGCTCGCCAAACACGTCCATCCAGCTCGTCAACTTCTGGCCGAATATGGAAATTGAGGCGTACCTCGACCTGGAGGCCCGCGTCAGCGGCCGCATGGTCCTGCTGGACGTCAGCGCCACCGGTGAGGAAAACGTCATCGAGGTCGCCGCGGGCGATCCCATGAATGACCTGGACTATCGCCGGCGCCAGCTCCTGAAGCTCCAGGACGCCGTCATCGACCTCGACGACCTGTCGGCCGGCGTCAGCATCGCCGACCTCACCCTCTCCGACTTCCGCGTGGACCTGGCCGACTTCGAGCGGGCCAACCCCGGCCGCCTCGCCGCCGAACCACCGGGCACGTTCGCGGTCACCTTCGCCACGGACGACGTGCCGCCCGGGTACGTGTTCTGCCTGCGGGCCGACGACGACGCGCCCAACACCCAGGACTACCCCTTGGCCCCCTACTACGCCGTCCACGTCAGCTTCGACGGCGGCAAGGTCCTGAACTCCCACAAGCGTGCCCGGCCGATCCTCGACTTGCTCAAGGCCGCCTGTGCTCGGGCGGCGGAGGTCAATCGGCAAGCCGTCTCGGCGTTCGACCAGCTCACGAAGGACGGGCGGGACATGTCGCCCGTGACCCGCGCCCTGGCGACGGCGACGGCGGCGGTCACGGGGATGACGGAGCAGCAGAAGGCCGCCGGCCTGTTCGCCCCCGGGGCCAACGCCGCGGCGACGCCCGACACGCGGAAGAAGAAGTCC
>JBGTBZ010000325.1:0-3497 GCA_041749155.1 Phycisphaerae bacterium | reverse complement strand
GCGCCGCCTTCGACGCGCCCGGCCAACGATCCGCAATCGATGCAGGATCCGGCCGACCCCTTCGCGCCCGACGCCGCGGCCCCCGTGCAGCAGGCGATCGACACCGGCGCCCCGCAGGTGTCCTACGACGCCGCCTCAGAGACGCTGCAGATCAGCTTCAGCAACACCAACCTGCTGGATGCCCTGCGCATGCTCTCGGAGCAGAGCCGCAAGAACATCGTCCCCAGCAAGGAAGTCAACGGCGTCGTGAGCGGCAACTTCTTCGACGTGACCGTCGATGAGGCCCTCGAAGCCATCCTTCGCTCCAACGGCTACGTCGCCCGCGAGCAGGGGAACTTCATCTACATCTACACCCAGGAAGAGGCCCGTCAGATGGACGAGGCCAACCGCCGTCAGGAGACGCGCGTCTTCCGCCTCTACCACATCTCGCCAGAGCTGGCCCGCGAGGCCATCACCCCGGCGCTGAGCGAGGGCGGCGCAATGAGCGTCACCGAGGAGGCCGGTGAGGGTGTCGGCAGCAGTCGCGAGGATGCCGGCGGCTTCGCCTACTCCAACGGCGATATGGTCATCGTCCGCGACTTCCCGGAGCACCTCGACCAGATCGGGCGCATCCTGGCGGAGATCGACCACCGACCTGAGCAGGTACTGATCGAGGCCACCATCCTCAGCACGAAGCTGACGGAAAACAACGCCTTCGGCGTCGACTTCAACGTCGTAGGCGGCGTGGACTTCAGCACCTTCACCAGCAGCAACGGCCAGATCACCGGCGCCAACGTCGCTGACACGACCAATGCCAACCCCGGCCCCTATGGCGCCGGCACCGGCAATAGCTTCACCAGCGGCATCCCCGGTGGCCTGAAGCTCGGATTCGTCAGCAACAACGTCAGCGCCTTCGTCGCCGCCCTCGAGGGCACGACCGACACCACGGTGCTGGCCAACCCCAAGGTCCTGGCGCTCAACAAGCAGCGCGGCGAGGTGCTCGTCGGTCGTGAGGATGGTTACATCACGACCACCATCACCGAGACCACCGCCACCCAGAGCGTCCAGTTCCTGCAGACCGGTACCCGCCTGATCTTCCGCCCCTTCATCAGCCGCGATGGCTTCATCCGGCTGGAGATCCACCCGGAAGACTCCACCGGCGGCCTCAACGCGGCCAACCTGCCCTTCAAGAGCACCACCGAGGTCACGAGCAACGTGATGGTCAAGGACGGCCACACCATCGTGATCGGCGGCCTCTTCCGCGAGCAGGCCTCCACCAACCGCAGCCAGATTCCGGTGCTGGGCAATCTGCCCTGGATCGGCGCCGCCTTCCGCCGCCAGGCGGACACGACCGACCGCGAGGAGATCATCATCCTCCTCACGCCGCACATCGTGAAGGATTACGACAAGTACGCCCAGCTCTCGGAGGAGGAGCTGAAGCGAACCGAGAAGCTCCGCGTCGGCGTCCGCAAGGGCATGATGCCCACCGGCCGCGAGCGCATGAGCCAGGTCTACTACGAGAAGGCGGTTCGCGAGCTTGCCCGCAACAACCCCAACCGCAGCCGCGCCAACTACCACCTCAACTGTGCCCTGAACCTCAACCCGACCTTCATCGAAGCCATCGAGCTGAAGGAGAAGCTCACCGGCCGGGTCGTCGTTGAGGCTGATGACAGCACCATCCGCAGCTTCGTCCGCCGCAGCATCATGAACGATGTGTCCAACGGCGGCGAGGTGCCCACCCAGCGGCCGGACCGCGATCCGGTCGTGCCGGAGCCCCAGGATGTGCTCCCGGTGTCGGCCACCACGCAGCCGACCACGCGCCCCGGGCAGTGGGTCGACGTGAAGGAATAGGACTGTTAAGTCACGGATGATCGGACGTGCCGGCCGCCTCACTTCGAGGCGGCCGGGTTTTGCTTCTTGTGCTCAACTTCCTGGCCATTTCGGACGATTCTTCCCATGTGACACTCCGCACACGCATCGTCCCGCTCGCCACCTCCCGAGCCAGCTTCCCCCTCGTCCTGCTCGCCTTCGCGGCGCTGCTCCTTGCTGGCGGTTGCGCCAAGCGCGGAGATACCCACAAGGAGCAGGCCCACGCCCGGTGGAACGACGCCAGGGCCCGGGTCCTCCTGAATCTCGCCAACGAGCACTACACCCGCGGCAACCTCGTCGAGGCCCGCAAGACCACCACCGACGCCCTCCGCGTCAGCAACCGCGTTGCCGGCGTCTTCGTCCTGGCCGCCAAGCTCGACATCGAGGATGGCAACCTCCAGGTCGCCTCCAACTCGCTGGCCGCCGCCAAGGAGCTGGATCCGACGGATCCGGAGCCGTTCTACCTCAGCGGCATCATCGCCGAGCGCTGGCAGCAGCCCGAGGAGGCCCTGATGGCCTATCAGACCGCCAGCCAGATGCGTCCCTCGGAGCAGGCCTACCTCCTGGCCCATGCCGAAGCCCTCATGACGCTGGACCGCGCCGAGGAAGCCGCAACCCTCCTCGAGGGACGGATCATATTCTTTGAGAGCAGCGCCTCCCTCCGCGACATGCTCGCCCAGGTGTACCAGGAGCTCGGGCGTCACACCGACGCCGCCGAGTTCTACCGGCAGGCGGCGGTCCTGGCCCCCGACGAACCGGCCCTCCGCGAGCGCCAGGCCCTGGCGTTGATGCAGGCCCATCAGTGGTCAAAGGCCGCCGAGTTGCTCGAGCGGCTGATCGACCGCCCGGAACTGGCCGACAAGCTGGCGCTGCACATGGCGCTGGCGGAGTGCCGCATGCAACAGGGGAATCACGCGATGGCCCGTGCCGCCTTCCTGAGGGCCACGCGGATCGAGCCAAGAAATCATGCCGCCTGGCTGGGCCTTGGGAAGGCCTCGCTGGCCGCGGACGACCTGCAACGCGTCCAGTACGCCATTGCCCAGGCCGAGGCGCTGCGGCCCACCGGGCGCAACGCGGCCGACCTGGCCCTCCTGCGCGGATACATGCACCTCAAGCAGCAGCGTCCCGAGGCGGCCGCCACGAGCTTCGAAGAAGCGCGTGGTCATGACCCGGCGGACCCGATGCCCCTGATCATGTATGGCTACTGCCAGCAGCAACTGGGCAATCTCCAGCGGGCCGAGCAGTATTACAACCGGGCCCTGGAGCTGGATCCCGAAGATGCGCTGGCGCGTGAACTGCTCAGCTCCCTGGCCTCGGCAGGCACCGAGTTAATCCAGTAGTGCCGGTGGTTTCGGGTCGATAGAACAAGGGCCGCCGATTTCAGCGGCCCGAAGATCCGAAAGCGTCGGCGGAGAGGTGGGAAAACTACCGTGCGTCAAGGTCTGGCAACCAATCTGCTCACTCCCCTGGCCGCCGCCGCGGGCATCGCCTGCGTCGCGCCCAGGTTCTTCGGGCTCACCGAGCCGGGGGGCAGCTTCGACACCCTCGGCGTGGCCCTGCTGATGACCAGTGCCGGCGGTGGCCTGCTGCTTCGGCGGCTTTACAACGCTGGTTGCGAGCGCCTGGCCCGGTCCACCGAGCTGGCGGTC
>JBGTBZ010000324.1:0-4460 GCA_041749155.1 Phycisphaerae bacterium | reverse complement strand
GGTAGGTCGTCTCGGTCACCCCGATTGACTTGACCGACTCACCAACCGTCTTTCCCTGGCCCAACAGCACATCGACCTGGCGCAACTTCGCCACGATCTCCTCGGGCGTGTACTTCCTCTTCGGCATCGGATCCTCCTCCTTGTGGGCTCACTCTAAAGGTGGATCCGTTCCTTGGGGGCAGGCCAAGCGCGACCCACACCTTCGTGCGTGGGACGATCCCCGTTCTGACATGGGGCGGGTTGCGCGGCGGCATCTCCGTCGCCCTTGCGCTTTCCCTTCCGGAAACGGCCAAGAAACCCATCATCCTCGCCGCTACCTATGCGGTCGTTCTTTTCACCATTATCGTTCAGGGACTGAGCCTGCGAGCCTTGGTCAAACGTGTCGTCAAGTGATGGCCTTGAACCGCCCCGGGTTTGCCGGAGGCCATTTCGTTTGAGTCACGCCGCCATGGCTGGTAGTTCCAGCATGGCGTATTAGCGTTCCTCGGCTTCCGCCGGCGGGATGTTGCCGATGGGCTCCAGCAGCCGGCGATGGTTGAACCACGTCGCGAACTCGACCGCCTCGAAGCTCCGCCACGGCCCGCGTCGATGGATGTCAACGGCGGAGAGATTCCCGGCCAGCGTGGCGGAGCAAAAGCAGGCCAGTAGCGCACGGATGGGTTCAATGGGTCGAGATGCGAAGGTTACGGCTGGATGATCTCGGCGGTCTCGGGATCGCCGGCAGGCTCGGTCCCTGCCTCGCCGTTCTTGCGGCGCTTGCGCAGCTGCGTTGAGTGCAAGCTTCGCCTGCTTCGGGCGGCGAGCCGATCGCTCGGCGTGCCATTGCGGTCGCCCGATACTCCAGGCCCCCGTTCCGGGTGGCGGCGTTGCGCCGCAACTCTCGGGAAATCGTTGACGCTGCCCGCCCAAGCTGGCGCGCGACCTCCTGCATGGTGCAGCCCCGCGCCCGCAGAAGCGCGATCTCCTCGCGTTCCGCAAACGCGAGGTACCTGCCCGAAAGCGGCTTCGCCGACAGTCGAAACATCGCGGGTATCATGCCGCCTGCCTTCCGGAACCATCTTGCTCCTACCGCCTGCGACACGCCGGCGTCGACCGCCGCATCCTCGCTCGACCTGCCTGTCGAGATTGCAATCCAAAACCGTCGCGGCTCCCTTCGTCCCGCCGCCGGTGGTCGTCCTGGCGAAAGCGACGGAGCCCGCCCCGACCAATCCGAACGCCGCTTTCGCCTGTTCATCGCAATCTCCCCTGCCAAGGTGTTGCGACGACCGCTTGAATCCGCCCTGGCTGCCCCTTCTCTATTGGGGCGGTAGGCGTCAAGCGCTTTCAGATTTCCTCATCGGTGTGGTGCTGATGTCCGTCGCAGGGTCCGCGCTTCTCTTCGGGATCGGCACTGAGGCCCTCCCATGATGGGATCAGGAGGATGGGGCGGAACGATCTGTCGCACGTCCTTGCCGTAAGATAGGCGGCAGGCACAAGGGACAACACGGACTCGCCTCACCCATCGTCCCTGCGAGGGACATCATTCCACCGATGGGTGGAGCTCTGCTTTTCTCCTCTTTAGCTTTGTATCGTACCGCTCAAGCAGCCGCGGGGTTGGCATTTGTCCAGCGGAACTCGGTACCATCTGCCCACATGCGATGCATGATGACGGCCATTCGCCGTGCCACGGCAACGATCGCCCGCTTCATTCCCCGATGGTGAGCAATCTTCATGCCCCAAGCCTTGAGCCACGACCACCTGATGGTACGGGTCAGCATGACCTGGGCCGCACCGAACAACGCGGCGCGGATCATCGCATCCCCGCATTTCGAGATGCCACCCATCCGATCGATTTCGCCCGACTGATGTCGGCGCGGCGTCAAGCCGAACACAGCACCGACTGCCTTGGAGTTCTTGAAGCGGGCAGGAACATCCACCGTCGCACGGAAGGTTAGCGCGACCACCGGTCCGACGCCGGGTACTGTCATGAGACGGCGGCAAACATCGTCTTGGCGTACGACAGCGAGCAGCCGACGATGCAGCACGCCAAGCTGCTCGCGTAACACCCTGCGGGCGATCAGCAGCGGTTCGCTGATCGCAGCCAGATCCGGATGGCCCGCGACAAGCTCGCGGATCCGCGCCTCGAACTTGACCGTACCAACCACGCCGACCTTGAGGCCGAAGTTACGCAGCGTGCCACGCAGGTCATTCTCGATATCGATTGCTTTCGCCTGCAACAGCTGCCGGCTGGTCAACAACATCCGTCGTTTTTGGCTGGCCAGCGTCTTGACATGCACCGGCCGGTACAGACCAACCCGCATCATATGCGCGATGCCGCGTGCATCATTGCGGTCGCTTTTGTTGATCTGTGCCGACAGCGCCGCCTTCATATGCCGCGTCTCGACGCAGATCACTGGCAAGCCCGTCTCGGCCAATCCGCCGTAAAGCCACTGCGATAATGGGCCCGCCTCCAGGCCAATCCGCTCGAGGGTGAAGGCATCATCCCCCAGAATCGCCAGGATAGCTTCGGGCTCGCTGGATACCTTGGCCTCGCGTATCGTCTTGCCCTCTTCATCGATCACGCAAACGCTGGTCTCTTTCACCGACACATCCAATCCGGCATAATGTTTCATGGCTACGCTTCTCCTCTGATGCTTGAGGCCGCTCAAGCGGACCTCGTTAAATCATCAACCTGAAGCGTAGCCGCCTATTCTTTCTGCCAGATCGCCAAATCGGCGAGCCCCAATACCCCATCTGTCGCTATGATGCACGAGCCCGCCGCGATGGACGGGCCGTCGGTCCAGGAGGGCCTGCTCCAGTGCGTCGAGCATGAAGCCGGTACGGGCCGTCCGGCTGACCCGCCAGCCCACGATGCGGCGGGCCTAGGCATCGATGACGAAGGCAACGTAAACGAAGCCGGTCCAGGTCGCGACGTAGGTGAAGTCCGAGACCCACAGCACGTTCGGCTGCGGCGCCCGGAACTGGCGGTTCACGTGATCCAGAGGGCACGGCGCGGACTTGTCGCTGATCGTCGTGCGCACCGGCTTGCCGCGGATCACCCCTTGCAAGCCCATGCTCCCCATCCGTCGCTCCACGGTGCAGCGGGCGACGTCAAAGCCTTCGCGCCGCAATTGCCGCCAGACCTTGCGCACGCCATAGACCCCGAAGTTCCCCTCGAAGACCCGACGAACCTCGATCTTCAGCACGGCGTCGCGCTTCGCACGGGCCGACCGCCTGGCGGGATCGTCCCGCTTGGCGGCATGGGCATGGAGGGTTGACGGGGCGATCGGCAAAACCTTGCAGATCGGCTCGATCCCGACGCCCCACGATAATCGTCGATGAAGGCGATCATGGCTTGAACCGGCGGTCGAGCTCCGCCTGGGCAAAATAAGCGGACGCCTTGAGCAGGATCTCGTTGGCCTGCCGAAGCTCGCGGTTCTCACGCTCCAGCGCCCTCAGCTTCTCTGCCACATCCGCCGGAATGCCGGGCGTGCGACCGCTGTCGCGATCAGCCTTCTTCACCCATTTCATGCAGCGTCTGCGCCGTGCAGCCGATCTTCGCCGCAATCGATGTCACCGCCGACCAGCGCGAAGTGTGCTCGCCTTCGTGGTCCAGAACCAGCCGCACCGCACGGGCGCGGACCTCAGGAGAGAACTTGTTTGTCGCCTTGCTCGTCATGGCTCCACCTTCTCAAGAGTTGGAGCCTCCGGCAAACCCGGGGCGGTTCACCTGCTGACATGCGTCATCGTCCGTGCGCAGATTGCTGCCACTGGCAAAGCTGCGCTCGACCACCGCATCGTGATCCCCCTTGAGCACCTCCCACCGGGTCTCGTCGCCGTCACGCCAAAAGCGCAAGTCGAAGCTTCGCTTCCCGACCTGGAGGTCCATCACTGTGATGTCAGGCAGCCATGTCGGTAACACGGGGTCGATACAGAGCCTGTCATGAGGTGCATCCGGCTGAAAACCGAGGATCGCCTGCAAGAAGGCGAAGGCCGAACCGGCGGCCCAAGCCTGCGGCACATTGGCGCCGAGATATTGGACAGGAAAATTGGTAGGATCACGCTGGACACCGGAGTAGAGCTCCGGCACTTGATGCTGCATGAAATAGCCTGCCGCGCGGCTGACGTCGCGGGCAATCCGCGCAGCCTCCTCGGCATATCCATATCGTCGAAAACCCAATGCAATGATGCCGTTGTCGTGCGGCCACACCGAGCCGTTCTGGTAAGAGTAGGGATTGTAGGCCGGATGGTCGGCGGACAGGGTACGGATCCCCCACCCGCTCCACATGTCCGGTTTCATCAAGCGCTGGACAATGCGGCCGGCGCGATCGGGTGGGACGATTCCCGACCAGAGACAATGGCCGGGATTCGAGGCGACCGTCAGGACCTGCTTCTTCTCGCCGTCCAGCGCATAGGCGTAGAAGCCAGAGGCCTCGTCCCAGAACACGTCGTTGAAACGGCGAAATAGCGACGCAGCCTTC
>JBGTBZ010000323.1:0-7770 GCA_041749155.1 Phycisphaerae bacterium | reverse complement strand
CGATTCCGGCGGCGCGGAGCGCATGGGCGCCGGCCTGTACCGGAACTGGAAGAACACCCACAGCAGGATTCCCCCAATGAACGTGAAGATAGCCACCCACATGCTGTAGCTGAACCCCGGATCGAGGCCAAAGAGCTTGACCGCCGGCTCCACGCGCAGCGTCTCCAGCATGAACCGTCCCACGCTGTACAGGATCAGCATCAGCGCAAAAACCTGCCCCGCCGAGCGCCGCAGCGTGAAACATGCCAGGCAGATCCCCGCGATGAGCAGCGCATTGAGCGTGCTGTAAATCTGCGCAGGATGCACCGGCAGCGAACGGCTGCGACCGGCCATGGCCTCCAGCGCCGGGTCTTCCCGCAACTCGTCGCGGCTCAGCAGCCGCGGCTCGTATTGCCCCGGCGACGTCTCCACGAACACCATCAGGGGCAGCGGCACTTCCTCAAGTTGCCCCTCATCAAATTGTTCTGCGTAAGGCGGAGAGCCGTACGGGAAGGTCACCGCCCAGGGCACCTGGTTCGGGTCGCACGCCTGTCCCCAGCAGCAGCCGTTCAGCAGGCAGCCCACGCGCCCCAGCGCCAGCCCGATCATCAGGCAAGGCGCGATGATGTCCGCCGCCAGCCGCAGCGGTATCTTCCGCCACCAGCCGTACAGGATCAGCAGCGGCGTCGCGAACAGGAATCCGCCGTAAAACGTCAAACCCCCGCTGGAGAGGTTCCCCGCCGCCTTCAGGTTCTGCCAGAAGGAGCGGTCTTCTCGCGTGTAAAGCTCCAGGTTCTCAAGCACGTGGCTCAGCCGCGCCCCAAACACGCCTGCGGCCAGCGCCAGCAGGCCCAGGGTCACGAAGTAGTCGCCGTTCACCCCCACGCGATTCGCCAGGTACCGCCCCAGCTCGATGGCGGCATAGACGCCCAGGACGAGCATGAGGCCGTAGCCGTAAACGGGCCAGTCAAGGCCGGGGATTCGGAAGAGTTCCTGAAGCATCGATTCGCCACAACCTTACGCACGCTCGCAGGCTCAGTTTGACCGCCAGCCCACCGCCCCCGCTCGCCCTCACTCGCCGCGGCTGAGTCCGCTAAGCCGCGATGGGGCCCGCTTGTCGTTCTGCCTCCCCCTTGACCCAGGCCCGGCATCACACCAGCCGGGCCGAATGTCTTTGACATGTGGGCCGTCGTCGTGCATATTTCGACACCACAATGAGGTCCGCAAAATGCTCGAACCACTCGAACCCCGCACCCTCCTAAGTGCCTCCCCCGACGCCCTTAGCCATAATGCGCCGATCGGCGTCGCCAGCGTCACCGTCCTCGTCAACGGCCAGACCTTCCTGAGGATTAGCCCGCCGACGATCAGCCAGGCCGCCACCAGCAACGACCCGAAGCAGGAAGGGCCGCCGGCGTACAGCTTTGCAGGGCAGTTCCCCACCACCTTCTTCATTCCCCAGGCGGAGGATGACAGCGGCGGGGCGGACATCCAAAGCGTCGAGGTCAAGGTGGACAAGGTTGAGGAGGCCTGAAGCGCCTGCTGCCGGCCCGCATCGGACCGCGGTGCCGTCTCGCGCGCTGCACAGGCGGTCGCACGAGTCAGCCGTCCCCGGCGCGGGCAGCCAAACCCCTGCCCGCACCAGACTGCTTCACGACTCAGAAGCATCTCGCTTGATCTCCCGCCCCAGCGTCACCACCGCCTCCGCCAGCGTGTCAAAATCCTCCCGCCGGCTGCGCTGGTTGCAGTTGGCCACGCGGATGGCGTAGCGGTCGCCCAGCATCGTCCCCGAAGGCACCGCCAGCCCCGATTCGTGCAGGCGCAGCAGGATCTCCCGGTTGATCTCGTTCAGGCGTTGGCCGGCCACCCCCGGCGGGGCGTAGCGGAAGCAGACCAGGTTCAGCGGCACCGGCGCCAGCAGCTCCAGTTCCGCATCCGCCTCCACCAGCGACGCCAGGTACGCCGCCTGCTCCACGTTCTTCTCGACGATCCGCGCAAACGCCGCCGCGCCGTACGTCTTGATCATCATCCACAGCTTCAGCGCCCGGAACTCCCGCGACAGGTCGATCCCCCGGTCCGCGAACGGCAGCCCGCCCGCCACCACCCCCCGCGTCGCCGCCGCCAGGTAGGCGGCGCTGTTCGTGAATGCTTCGGTATGCACGCGGGCGTCGCGCACCAGCACGGCGGCGCACTCGTAGTTCACGCTCATCCACTTGTGCAGGTCGCAGGCCAGCGAGTCGGCCTGCTCCATCCCCTGCACCTGGTCCGCCAGCCTCGGCGACAGCCGCGCGAACGCCCCGAACGCCCCATCGACGTGGAACCACAGCTTCTCGCGCCGACATAGCTCCGCCAGCCCCGCAAGGTCGTCCGTCGCCCCGGTATTCACCGTCCCGGCAGTCCCGATGACGCAGAAGGGCACATGACCCTCGGCTCGGTCGGCGGAGATCTGCCGTGAGAGCTCTGCGATGTCCATCCGGTACTGCTCGTCCACGGGGACCACGCGATAGGCATCCGTCCCCAGCCCGAGCACGTCCGCCGCACGGCGGGCCCAGCCGTGCGTCTCGGTCGAGCCGTAAAACAGCATTCGCGGGCCGGCGTGCTGGTGGCCCTGGGCGCGGATGTCGATGCCCAGCATCTCCTTCCCCTTGGCGTAGCGGGCCACCGCCAGGCCCTGCACGTTCCCCATCGTCCCGCTGGAGACCAGCAGACCGCTCGTGCCCCGCGGCATCCCCATCAGCTCCGCCAGCCACGCGTGGCACTGTTCCTCGACTAGCGCCGGCGCCTGGTCGAAACCCGCGACGTTGGCGTTGATGCCCGCCGCCAGCATTGACGCCAGCATGCCGATGGGCGTGCCCTGGCCCTGCACCCATCCCCAGAAGCGTGGATGCCGGTTGCCGTTGGTGTAGGGCAGGATCTGCTGGCGAAACTGCTCGTAGACGGCCCCGGCGTCCATTCCCTCCATCGGGACCGGCTCGCTGAAGCTCCCCCGCACGTCCACGGGGATGGGCTGCCACACGGGCTGGTCGCGCAGGCCGGCCAGGTGGTCGATCATGTCATCGACCATGCGGTGGCCAAGCTGCCGAAGCTCGTCCCATTCCCCCGGCGAAGCCGGATCCAGCGTGAACTCCGCCTCACGGTCGATGCTCATGGGGCAAAGCGTAGGAGGGCATCGCTGGCCCCTGGATCTCCCTCTCTTCCGCACTACTCCGCCGCTTTCAGCGGGCTGTTCGCGGGACTGGTAATGCATCGCCCATCTTCCGCGGCGAAGCGCGAGCCGTGGACGGGGCAGTCCCAGCTCTTCTCCATGGCGTTCCAGTGAACAATGCCGCCGGCGTGCGTGCAGATGGCGCTGCAGCGGTGGAACGCCCCGGATTCATCTCGATACACCGCCACCTTCGAAAGCCCCCGCCGGACCACTGCGCCCCGGCCGGGGGCTATTTCGCTCTCGTCGCCGACCTCCCCGGGCGTCACCCAGTCCTTGTACTGCACCGCCGCCTTGGCGATGTCCTTTACCGTGGCGCCGGCGGCCTTGGGAGAGAGGCGCTTCGGGTCGTAGATCTCGGCGTAGCCCCTCTCGCGGCCAAGAATTCGGTCGCCGCAAATCAGGGCGCCGACCGTGCCGTTCATGAAGCCCTGGCCGCTGTCACCGGTCACGATCAGGACGTTCTCATCGCTCCCAGGGTTGCGCCCGATGAACGCCAGACCGTCGGACGGCTCAAACACCTGCCCGCTCCAGGCGAACCGCCGCTCACCAAGCCCCGGCCAATGCCGGCGGGCCCACTCTTCCAGGTTCTGGAAGCGGACCGCGTCATCATGTCCGGCCCTGCCGACCGCCACATCCTCTCCACCGACGATCAGCACGCGCTGCGCGCCGTGTTCGCCATCCAGCGTCTGCGGCCGGACGTAGTGGTAGGGGTCGGCGGTGTCCTCGAACTGCGCATCCGCCACGTCTGCGGAGCCAATGTCCACGGCGATGGCGTAAGTGCGGTAGGCGGCCTCGCGGGAGTCCACCAGGACCAGCTCCGGCAGGGGGAAGAGAATGGCGGCGTTGGTGCAGACAACGATCCAGTCACAGCGGACGGTGTGGCCCGGTTCGGTCTTCACATGGGCCTGCTTGCCGCCCTCGACCTCCGTGGCGCGGGTCTGGCAGCAGATCCTGGCCCCATGCCGCACCGCGGCCTCCGCGAGACCGGCGAGGTAGCGTGCAGCATGAACATACCCCTCGTTCTCGACCCGGATGGCCCGGCCCGTGTCACGGCCGGGGAGCGGGGCTCGATCCACAAACTCCATCGCCGCGAACCCGATGCTGCGGGCGATCTCCATCTCCTCGTCCAGATACTCCTGCCCGCGGGAGCCTTCGGGGGCCACGAACAGGTAGTTCGGTTGCCGGTGAAACGCCTCCGCCATCCCCTCGTCGCGGCAGACCTGATCGATGAAGTCGATCGCATCCGCGAAGCTCTGCACAACCTTGGCGGTGGCCTCCCGGCCATGCATGCTCGAGAGGTTCGACAGCCCGTCGTCCGGGTACTTGTTGAGGAAAGACGTCGTCCTGGAAGACTCTCCGCCAGCCAGCGGGCCGTCGTCGAGCACGATCACGCTTCGACCCGCCCTCGCCAGTTGGTACGCCGTACTCAGTCCCGCCACGCCAGCCCCGATCAC
This sequence comes from Phycisphaerae bacterium, assembly GCA_041749155.1. Lineage (GTDB taxonomy): Bacteria > Planctomycetota > Phycisphaerae > Tepidisphaerales > Tepidisphaeraceae > JAEZED01. The sequence goes on along the minus strand of JBGTBZ010000323.1, from coordinate 3,135 downwards.
GCAGACGTCGCACCGGGCATCGCCATCCAACCGCGGATACGCCGGCGGGCCGGATGCGCCCGCCATCCAGGGAGAGACCGTCACCCCCGAATCGTTCGCCAGGCGTGGATCGGCGCTCATCCCCTCAGGCTATATCCCGCCCTCGGCGGCGCGAGCGTTGGAAAACGACAGGTCCTCGCCGATCAGGCGGTTGTCGATCAGGCGGATGTCCCCCACCTGTGCCGCGATTGCCAGCAGGGCGGGGCGGTCGATCTTCTTGAGCATCTCCAGCCGATCGGCATCCACTACGGCGGCATAATCGATCTGCATCCCCACCTCCGTCGGCTCCCCAGCCAGTAGCGTCCGCGTCATGCGCTCCGCCAGGGCCTCTGGATTGGTCTCCCCCTTGGCATAGGCCGCCTCCGCGGCCTCCAGCGCCACGGGAATCGCCAGTGCACGGCGGCGCTGCTCGGGCGTGAGTCGCCGGTTGCGGCTGCTCATCGCCAGCCCGTCGGGATCGCGAACAGTGGGGGCGCGGATGATGTCCAACGGCTTGTTGAGCCCCTTCACCATCGCTTCGATCACACGAAGCTGCTGGAAATCCTTCATCCCGAAGACCGCCAGGTCCGGCTCCACCAGGTTCAGCAGCTTCAGCACGATGATGCACACCCCGCGGAAGTGTCCTGCGCGGTGCGAGCCCTCGAGCTGCCAGGTCAGCGCCGGCACATCCACCACAACCGGCTGCTCGTTGATCGGGTACATCTCGTCGTCGATCGGGGCGAAGACCATGTCCACGCCCGCCCTCTCCAGCATCTCCAGGTCGCGCTCCAGCGTCCGCGGATACTGCTCGTAATCTCCGCGTTCGTTGAACTGGCTGGGGTTTATGAAGATGCTCGCCGCGACGTGGCCGCGGGCGCCGGCCTTCAGCCGGGCCAGCTTCACCAGCGACAGGTGCCCCTCGTGCAGCGCCCCCATCGTCGGCACGAAAGCCAGCGGATGCTCCTTGCCCATCAGCAGCCGGTGATGGCGTAGCTCGGGGATGGCGCGGGCGACGTGCATGGGCTTGTGCGACAGCTTCGCCCGGAACCGGGCTTTGGACAATCGGCGTTTCCCGCCGCGGCGGCAGCCTCAGGATCGCCTTTCGAGGAGCCTGGATAGCAGGCCCGCAACGGTATGCCCCGTCCCGGGCACGCGCATCTCGGGAGCAACCTCCGCCAGTGGCCGAAGCACAAACTCCCGCTCGCCCATCCGCGGATGCGGGACGGCCAGACCCGCCTCGTCGATCATCTCTTCGCCGTAAACCAGCAGATCAAGGTCGATCGTCCGCGGGGCGTTGGGCGGCTCCCCCACGCGGCGGCGGCCCATGTCAGCCTCTATCTCCAGCAGCCTTTCCAGCAGCCCGCGGGCCGAAAGCGACGTCTCCACGACCGCGGCGGCGTTCAGAAAATGGGGCGAGCCCGGCGGGCAGCCCACCGGCGGGGTCTCAAGAAGTCCCGACACCTTCACGCAGCGCACGGCCGGCGGATCGCTCAGCCGCAGCACCGCCTCGCGCAGATGCCCCGCCCGATCCCCCAGGTTGCTCCCAAGGGCGACGGCGGCGACGTGATGGCCTGGGGGCGTTTCGATGTGCAGGAGCGTCCCGCACCGCCGGCAAACCTGCAAGCCCCTTCTAAGGAAGGCGCGTGACCTCGCCGGGGCCGAATTCCGGCTCGCAGAGCGTTTCGTGCATGATCCGGTCCCCGCTGTCATAGAACCGGGTCCGGTAGATCAGCCCATCCCCCGGCCGCCGGACCAGCGACGGCATCGGGCCGAACGGATCCGGCAGGAACCGCAACTGCCGTGAATCCAGCGGGCGGCCCCGCGGATCGCGGAAGTACGTGCTCACGTCTGAGTCGGTGCTCCAGGTCACGTCGTCACGCCGCATCTCCAACTGATAGCGCCGCTCGACCACGTGCTGGCGAAACTGCTCCACCGTGCTGAAGGTGTGCCCGCGATCGCGCAAAAGCACCAGCAGCTCCGCGAGGACGCGCTGGTCTTCGATGGTCTGGGCATCTGTGGAGGGCACCATCCCCTGTATATACTGCGTGAAGCGGTGGCGGAATCCCTCCAGGTTCTGGCCGAAGTTATTCGTGAATGCCCCCCAGCCGGTGCGGCCCTGGGCAATCTCCCGCAGCATGTTGTTGAACCGGTCCCGGTAGATCGGCTTGCCCGCGGCGTCCTGGGCGTAGATCAGAAAGTGCACCATGGCCCATGCCTGCGTGTACTGCGTCGCCGCACGGCCGCGGTCAGCCAGGGTTTTGGCCCATCCATCCTCGTTCAGCCGCAGGATCAGCTCGAAGTCGACCAGCTTGCCCTGTGCGACATCGCGCTGGAGCTGCCGCAGCCGGTCGGGCGGCACCAGGCCTACGCGCAACTGCTGGTCCAGCCGGATGCTCTCCTCGAAGAGCTGCGCCAGCCCCTCATTGAGCCAAACGGGCAGGCCCGAGCCGATCTTCTCGTAGGCGTACTGATGAAACGCCTCGTGACGCAGCGTCTTGCGCATCTGCTCACGCCCCTGCTCCTCCAGGTACACCGCCAGCGCCCGCTTTCGAGCCACGAACACGCCGCCGGTGTTGGGAAACTCGCCCCCCGTGAACTTCGAGTAATCCGCGCGGCGGCTGAACAGGTAGACGTTGAAGGGCTTGTCGCTTCCAGGCCGCCCCAGGCCTTCGAACATGCTCATCCGGCGCGAGAACTCCTCGAAGCAGAAGTCCAGCTCCTCGGCCAGTTCGCGGGCCAGCAGGTCATTTAGGTCCGTGTGGATGACGTATTGCTTGGTGGAAAACGTGCGCAGATCCGCCTGATCCGGTCGGATCATCGCCCCCGACAGCAGGGCATAGAAACAGAGCGTCGCAACGAGGTAGTAGCCCCCTGCGAGCCGGCGGGGCCACTTCGGGGGTGCCGGCCGGGATGCAGCGGGTCGGCGGCACGTCGTGCCGTTGCGCGGGGAAAGGTTCGTGCCTGCAGTTTCTGTCATCTTCCCCGTCGGCCGCTATAGTCCGCATCCTGTTTATCGGCACCCGGCGCGCGCGGGCTTGAAAACGCCGCCGATCCCTCTTCAGGCCATGGAAACCGAGCCGCAACACCCCGCAGACCCGCATCCCAGCGAGTACGAGG
>JBGTBZ010000322.1:0-2526 GCA_041749155.1 Phycisphaerae bacterium | reverse complement strand
CGCGCTGGCCGAGGCCGAACAGAATTTCATGATCCCTTCGGAGAGACAGGCGCTCATTTGGCAGGACCTAGCTCCGCAGATTCTGCTGGGCGCAACGGTGCCCCGCTGGTGGAATGTCTCCGCCGCGGATCAGCACTTCGTGGGATTGCATCTGCGGCTGGCCCGCAAGCTGCTGGCCTCCGCGGCCGCGGACTCGGCCGTACGGGGGCAGGTTCTCGAGCTTCTACGCCGCCGGGTCGAGCCGGCTCGCCTGTGGCGCATGCAGCAGTATTTCCAGGCAGGCAAGCTCGCGGATGGCATTGCCGCGTTGACCCCCGCCGAGATGTACGAGACAGCGACGGACTTTATACAGGGCGACCCGCAGCGGGCCCGGGAAGTCGGCGATCCATTCGTTTCGGAAATCGAGCGGCTGCGACAACAAGACGCTGCCCGCTTCAGCTACGCTCGAATGGCTTCTCTGTTCGGAACGCCGCATCCCGAGCTGTCGCACTCTTTCAAAGCGGAGTTGTTGCACTTGCCGCTGTTCCCGACGATGATGGGCTACTCCAGCCGGATTCTGGCGGAGAGCTGGGAGTCCACGAATTTGTATTGGGCGGCTTTGGCGGATGAGTTGCACCTCTCGCCGGCCCAACTGAACATCCTCGTCCCGCAGTGGACGCAGGAATCTCTGGAAAGGATTTTCGCAACCCACTTGGACGACTGGCCCGCTTTGCTGCGGTCCATGCGGATTGTTGGAGAGCGCTATCGTGAACGGTTCAAACCAGGAGCTGAACAACAGGTTCAAGCAGGATGGAATGATCATGCAAATGAGACAGAATAAAGCCCGGAGTGTTAGACCCGCCGCCCGCGCGGGCGCGTGCCTGCTGCTAGTGCTTGGCGTAGTGGCGGGTGTTCAGATGTTTGAGCAGCCTGCTACCGGCCAGGAGCCGCCTCCGCAGGGCCCCCTGTTTCGTGTGGAAGTGGATCTTGTCCTGCTCAACGTCGCGGTGACCGACCGCCGCGGCCGCTACGTCGAAGGCCTTAAACCGACGGATTTCCGCATTCTCGAGGACGGCATCGAACAGAAAATCGGCACCTTCGCGGAGGGCAACGAGGCGCCGAGGCGAGTTACGAATACAGGGGAGCTGGTGGCGGAAACACCGACGCCTTCCAGCGGCGCCGGCGCCGTGGCCGGCCGTATTGCGGCGACCGACTCGTCTCCCATGGGGCAGGAATCGCTGGTCGGGACCAATGTCTTCATCCTCTTCGACACCAGCAATTTCATGTATCGCAGCTTTGTATACGCCGAGGACGCGATCGCGGACTTTATCCGCGAGCTCGACGCCGCCGACTCGGTTGCCGTCTACGGATATAGCCGCAACCTGACGCGCCACGCCAAACTCACCACCGACCGTTGGGACGCCATCCGCGGACTGCGCCTCTCGGTCGCCGGCGACGAGACGGCGCTTTACAACTCCCTGTTGTTGACGCTGCGCGACGCGGCTCAGGTGCCTGGACGCAAAGTGATCATCGTGTTCTCCAATGGCCCGGACTCGGCCAGCGCCGTGGCTCCCGATGACGTGCGGGCCGTCGCCGAAGACGAAGGCATTCCGATCTACGTAATCAGCACCAAAGAAGTGAACAAAGATCCCATCTCGAGCAACGTATTCCGCCGCCTCACCGGCCGCACCGGGGGCAAGGCTTTCTTCGCGCGAAGTTGGCAGAAGCAGTCCGAGGCTTTCAGCTCGATTCGCGAGGAGCTCGGGAGTTCCTACACGCTGACCTACTACCCGCAGCCCAACCCCAACCGGGGCTGGCGTAACATCGCCGTGGAACTGCAGGGCGAAAACATGCAGCGATACCGCATCCGTACGCGTAGCGGCTACCGGCCGAAGTTGTAGGTCAGAGACACGCTGTAGATCACAGCTGTTCCTGTGTAGGGGCGAACTCTAGACAGTTTCCGCAGGCGTCAGGGGGCTGCTGGCCGCAAGTCAGCGAGGCTGAAACTGTCCCCAAAGGCCCCCACAGTGACCGCCGCTTTCATTCCGCCGTTTGCCGGCTATGCGGCCATGTGGATCAGACGCTACGCCGTTAGGATCGATTGATCGATCCAACGCGTGGTCGCCGTTCGGGTAGTCCGGCCTCGCCATGAGAGGCTTAGCTGTCGGCAAATCTCTGCCCGCTGCGCTCCGGGGCGTGCCAAGAGGGTGTCCCTCGCCCTGACGAAGCCGGTCACTACCCGCACACTGGAAACCCAGCTTCGCTTCGTCCGATCCCCGGGTGGCTGTCCCAGCGGAATTAGGGATCGCCTTCAACGGAATCCCCACCTTCTGCAAATAGATCATCGAGCTTGCTCAAGATATTTCTGGCTTCTTCCGGTGTAAACCGCAGGTGTCCTCGCGAGGCGTCAAGGAGCTGTTTTCGCCCCCAGGGAAAGCTCATGATGCCTGTCTCGGAATGGCTGCCTGGCCCCAGCAAGATGTGACCGATCTCGTGGGCCATAACATGCCCGAGAATGATCCCTTGCGCGGTTTCGAATCCGCCCGC
>JBGTBZ010000321.1:0-2887 GCA_041749155.1 Phycisphaerae bacterium | reverse complement strand
GCCTGGCGGGCGGAACGCTCATCGGCCACCAGTCCGGCCACTCCACCGAGGGAGCGCTACTCGGCGGGCTCATCGGTGCCAGCACCGGCTCCGCCATCGGCGCGCAGCGCGACCTGGCCCGGGAGCGCGAGCGCGGCCACTACGCCTACGAGAGCGGCTACGGCCGCGGATACGACTCGGGCTATGGCGACGGCTATTACGAGTCGCGGCGCGATTCGCGCCGCAGCTATCACCGGTGCGACCGCTACTGCCGCCACTGACTCATTTGTACGTTATCTCGAAGGCGTCCGCCATCGCGTTGGCGACAGCGCGGTGGCGCTGCTCGGCCCCGTCCTCATACGTGAACGTGACCACGTAGACGCGGTTGCGCACCGTCGTGACGAGTTGCTCGAGCACCAGGTCGAATCCGCCGAGATTCAATGACCAACTGACGCGGTGCGCCGCCTGCTTCGAGAGCTTCACCTGGTCGCTCTCCTCCTTCAGCTTCGCGCCGCGGGCCTCCATCTCCTTCTTGAGCGCGGTCCGAGCCTCCTCCAGGGGCACATCGCGGTCGTAGCTGCGCACCATCACCGACAGGTTCTCCCGGAAGACGTCCAGCTCCCCCTCGCTGGGCGCCGCGAAGAGCTTCGTCGCGTCATCTCCGCCGTCCATCTGCTCGTAGTTGGCGGGATAGCGGACGACGTAGCCGTGGTCCTTGTGCTCGTATCGCTCCGAGAGCGTCTGCTGCTGGCGGGCCTGCTCGGCCCCGAGCGTGCAGAGCAGCCCGGCCATCAGCAGGATCGATGGAAGTCGCATGTCCGTCAGCTTACCGCGCTTTGCGGCCAGTGGGCCGTCACAAACTCCAGCCCCTTCGCGGGCGGCACGTAGCCCTTCTCGGCCCCTTCCGACAGGAATCGCCTGATCGCCTCGCGCCCGCGAGGGCCGTAGTCCAGCGTCCAGTCGTTCACGTACATGCCGACGAACTCGTCGGCCAGCTTGCGGTCCAGGTCCCGGCCGAAGGGAAGGGCGTACTCGACGGCCTCGGCGCGGTGGTCCAGGCTGTATTGGATCGATTGCTTAAGAATGTCGGTGACCTCCTGCATCGCCTCGCCGCCCAGGTCCTTGCGGATGCAGTTGCCGCCCAGCGGCAGCGGAAGGCCGGTGCGATCCTTCCACCAGGCCCCCAGGTCCGTGATCAGGTGGAGGCCCATCTGGCTGTAGGTGAGCTGCCCCTCATGGATCAGCAGCCCCACGTCCGCCTTGCCGTCCAGTACGTGCCTGGGGATCTGGTCGAACATCACCACCTCGTACTCGAAAGCCTCCCCGGCCTTCCCCAGGCAAAGCTGCGTTGCGAGAAACGCGCTGGTCAGCACCCCCGGCACCGCGATCCGCTTGCCGCGGAGGTCCGCAAGCGTCATCGGCTCGCGCGAGACCAGCATCGGCCCGTAGCCGTCGCCCATGCTGGCCCCACAGCTCGTCAGCGCGTATTTGTCGGCCACCAGCGGATAGGTGGCGATGCTGATGGCGGTGATCTCCAGCTCTCCGCTAATCGCCCGTTTTGACAGGGTTTGGATGTCCTGGAGGACGTGCTGGAAGCGCCATCGGCCGGTATCGAACCTCTCCTGGGCCAGGCCATAGAACATAAAGGCGTCATCCGGGTCGGGGCTATGGCCGAGCCTGAGGGTTGTGGTATCCTGAGACGTGGTCATTGTGGGGGGGATCTTAGAGTGGGGGCGTCCTGGTGGTTTCAGAAAAGGGCAATAAGCGACCCCGGGGCGTCGTTTTGACGATGAAGACGAGCCGATCATGTCAAGACTCCACCCCTCCCTTCAGCCATGGCAGCCCACGGAACTAGAGCCCTGGGATGCCCTTCGCGCCGGGCATCTCCTCAACCGCGCCGGCTTCGGTGGAACGCCTGAGGAGGTTCAGGCCCTGGTCAATCTTGGCGTCGACCGCGCCGTCGATGCCCTGCTTGACTTCCCCGACGCCCCCGCGTCGGAGCAGTCGCCGGGGGATGGCCCGGACTGGTCGATCCTGGCGGACACCCCCTTGCGCGACCGGGAGCGGCGTGAGGAGCAGTTCAAGGTCCGCGGGCCGGAAAACGAGGAGGCCCGCCAGGCCCTGAACCAGAAGTGGCAGCGGGCCAGCGCCGGCTTCCTGAGCGACGCCACCCGCTGGTGGATCCATCGCATGGCGTATGGCCCCTACCCGCTCCAGGAGCGGCTGGTGCTCTTCTGGCACGGCCATTTCACCAGCAGCTTCCGCGACGACCGCCAGGGGGGCTGGCGCCTGTGGAACCAGAACGAGTTGCTCCGCCGCTACGCCGCGGGCAACTTCCGGGAGTTGGTGGCCGCCATCAGCCGCGATCCGGCGATGCTGCGATATTTGAACAACGACCGGAACGTCCGCGCCCGGCCAAACGAGAATTACGCCCGCGAGCTGATGGAGCTGTTCACGCTGGGCATAGGCAACTACACCGAAGACGACATCAAGCAGGTGGCCCGCTCTTTCACCGGGTGGACGCACGACGGTGTGGATTACGTCTTCGCCCAGCGCCAGCACGACGACGATGCAAAGACCGTCTTCGGCCAGTCAGGCAACTTCGATGGCGACGACATCATCAACCTGCTGATGGCCCACCCGGCATGCGCGCAGTATGTCGGCGGAAAGCTCTACGAGTACTTTGTGGGCAGCCCCGATCCGAAGGTGCATGCCTCGCTGGGCGACACGCTGCGGTCGAGCAACTACGAGCTGCGCCCCCTGCTCCGCGTGATCCTGCGCAGCCGGGCCTTCTTCGCCGGCGAGCGCATCGGCTCGCGGATCAAGAGCCCCGTCCACCTGCTGGCCGGCACCTGCCGCCTGCTCGGCGGGGAGGCGCTCAACGCCCCGCAGGCCCGGCGCGAACTGG
>JBGTBZ010000320.1:0-2256 GCA_041749155.1 Phycisphaerae bacterium | reverse complement strand
CGCACCTGCGCAGCCGGCACCAACCCGGGGCGAAAGGCGCTGGCCATGCGTGCATTCGGGTCAACAGCGATCACGGGGCGCGGGCGATCGCGCTGGGCCCGGCCGAGCGTTGTGCGGACCTTTTTCGCCGGCCCTGAGGGGGCCTGGCGCACGTAGGCGGGCTCATCCGCCAGGCCATAGGGCGAGGCAGGGTTATCTTCATTGTAATAGTGCTGGTCGGCGTCGTACCCTCCCCCCGCCTGGGGCGTGGGACGGGCGTAGTACGAGGGGGACATGCGGCTGGGCTGATTCATCTAGTAGCGACCCTTCTATCTGACACCATCGGGCCGCTTAGGCAAGCGCTCGAGGGCTTTCACACCACGTATGAACCGCTTTTTCGCAACTGGAAAGGCCGGCGGCAAAGCCACGATTCGCCCCGATCCCCCCAGGCGCTAGAATCGCCTCCGATGCCCGATTCGACCACCGCAAACGCCCCTGCAACCCCAGCAAAGCCCGGTAAAAACCCGGGGAAGACCGCCGTTCTCGAGCTGGACGATGGCCAACGCATCGATCTAACCGTCGTCGTGGGCACCGAGGGAGAACGGGCCGTGGATGTGACTGCCCTCCGCGACCAGACCGGGTACATCACGCTGGATCCGGGTTACCGGAACACCGGCTCCTGCGAATCTGCCATCACCTACATCGACGCCGAGGCGGGAATTCTCCGCTACCGGGGCTATCCGATCGAGGAGCTGGCGGAGAAGAGCAACTTCCTGGAGACCAGCTACCTGCTGATCTACGGCGACCTTCCGACGGCGGCGCAGCGGGATGACTTTGTGACCCGCGTCGCCAAGCACGCCCCGGTGGACGAGCGACTCCTGAACATTCTGGACGGCTTTCCGCGAGACGCCAGCCCGATGGCGATGCTCTCGGCGTGCGTCAATGGCCTCTGCGGCTATCACCCGGAGGTGATGGAGGTCGATTATTCAAAGCACTTCGACATCACCTCGGCGAAGCTGATCGGCAAGATCAAGACGCTCGCCGCCGCCATTTACCGGCACAGCAAGGGGCAGCCCAGGTCGGGGAAGTCGGATGCCAGCCTCGACTACACCAGCGACTTCCTGGCCATGCTGACGGGCAGGCCGCCGGTCCCGGAAGTCAGTAAGGCTCTGGACCTGATTTTCCTGCTCCACGCCGATCACGAGCAGAACTGCTCGGCCAGCACCTGCCGAATGGTCGGCTCCAGCCACGCCCCCATGTTCGCGTCCTGTGCCGCGGCCATCTGCGCTCTGTGGGGGCCGCTGCACGGCGGGGCGAACATTGAGATCATGAACCAGCTCCAGCAGATCCATTCCGAGGGTCTGGATCCGGACGAGTTCATCGCGGGGGTGAAGAGCAAGAAGTACCGCCTGTTCGGCTTCGGCCATCCCATTTACAAGAACTACGACCCCCGCGCCCGCATCCTGAAGCAGGCGGCGGAGGATGTGCTTGGGACGCTCAAGCTGGATGATCCGCTGCTGAAGATCGCCGAGCGGCTGGAGGATGTCGCCCTGGCCGATGAGTACTTCACAAGCCGCAAGCTCTACCCGAACGTGGACTTCTACAGCGGGATCATCATGCGGGCGATGGGGGTCCCAACAGACATGTTCACGGTGCTGTTCGCCGTGGGCCGGATGCCGGGCTGGATTGCCCAGTGGAAGGAAGTGCGCGACCAGAAGACGAAGATTTATCGGCCCCGTCAGATCTATTCGGGCCCGGTCGATCGGCACGTGTAATGGCCTTTGGGCGGTGAGAGGGGCTGGCAGCCGGCTTTTTAGTCCGTTCGGTGGGGCAAAGGGGCAGAAAAACCTCCGGCGATTGGTTAAGCTGGCCCGCCGGAGGTGACGTATGAATGATTCTCGTGGCGTCGGTGGTCACCCGGCTCCCCCGCGGAAGGCCGCCGGGGGTGCCGCGATCGAGGATTCAGGGCGGTCTGCCAGCCAGTCCGCGTCCCAGTCCAGTAGCCAATCGGAGGCGGGTTTGAGCAGCCTGGGGGCCTCCACATCCGGCATTCAGGGCCCGAAGTGGCTCGGAAAGCGGGTCGGCCGGTTTCGGCTGATCAGCCTGCTTGGCAAGGGGTCCTACGGCCGCGTATTCCTCGCCGAGGACGTCGATTTGCAGCGCCGGGTCGCCCTGAAGGTGATCACCGCCGACGCGACCACCAAAAGCATCCGGGAAGAGGCCGCCGAAGCGGGCGAAGCCCTCGATAGTTCGCGGCTGGATGAGGCTGTTCACCAG
>JBGTBZ010000319.1:0-7107 GCA_041749155.1 Phycisphaerae bacterium | reverse complement strand
CCGGCGGGCCGTCAGCTTGGGATTGAGCCGCATCCTTCCCAGTCGAAGCCTGGGGAGCTTGCGCAGCACGTCGTGGGGCGCGAAGATGGACGCAATCGAGCGTACCCCCTCCATCCCGATCGTCAGCAGCCCGCGCTCCAGCCCCAAGTACTGCCCGATGAGATTGGCGGTTCCCATCGGCACGGGCAGCACCGGCGGGAGCCGCTCAGGGTAAACCTCCATCAACCGCTGGACGGCGGCCCGAAGCGTGCCGTCCCCGCCGACGACGATGACGGTGTCGGGTGGAGGGGCGGGCGGATTTGCCGCTTCCGGCTTCTCGTAGCTCAGCGAGACGCGGTAACCCCTGGCGAGCAGGGCGCCGGACACGGCTCGTGCCACAGCGCGCCCATGGCCGCGGCCGGCCAGCGGGTTTGCGAGCAGCCAGACATGCCTGCCGCAAGTTTCGGCGTCAGATAAAGCCAATCGCTGCACCAAGCGGGTCTCTCCACATCAGCGGGCGTCGTTATCGGACTGGCCGATGGCGAAGCTTAACCGTATCACGCGTTTGGACGATACCGCGCAGGTGAGGCCCCGGCTGCCCCTGCGCTGCCGCGAATGGGCCTCGGACACTCCCGGAGCCGGTTCGATGCCGGAAATCACCTCCTCCAGCCCATCATCCGCGGCCGCGACTTCCGGCGCCCACCGGCGGGGAGTCGGCGTGCGGGCGCGGTGGCTGGGGCTTCAGGACAAGCTGCTCGTTTCGAACATGCTGCTGATCACCGCGATCCTTGCTTGCTGCGGCATCGCCTTCAGCCTCTACAGCAGCCAACTCATCCGCAGTTTGAAGCGCCAGGAAATCCGTCACATCGCCGCCGCGGCCGCTGTCGCGGCCACGGTCCCGCTCGAGGATGAGGACGCCGGCAGCCTCGCCGAGGTTGCCCGCCGCCTGCTCGAATCGGCGGAGGCATCGAACGTAACGTACTACGACGAGCATGGCGTGCCCCTGGCCGGCTGGCGCCAAAGCGAGAACGGCCCGGTCCGGATCATCGCCTCGCAGGTCCCCAGCACGGTCCTCAGCGAGAGCGGCCGCATCCAGGCGCTTCCCGGGGGGCAGGGAGTGCGGCTTCTGGTCCCGGTCCTGCCGCCGCAGCGCGATTCCAGCTTCCGGGCGCCCTTGGGCTACGTGGCCGTGACCGGCAGCGATATTCCCACAGCCCAGCATTCGAGGGAGGTGGCTCGCCTGGTATTCGGAGGCAGCCTGGCGCTGCTGGCGGTGGCCCTGCCGATCGTGTTCCTGCTGGCGCACCGCGCGTTCTCGCCGATCCGCCGGATGGCGGTCGCGGCGCGAAACGTGGCGGCGGGACGGTTCGAGACGGTGGACATCGTCCGTGCCGACGCCCTGGGCGTGCTGGCGGATGCCTTCAACGATATGGTGGTGCGCCTTGGGGAACAGAAGGTGCGAGCCGACGAGGCGCATGCCCGGCTGCTGGAGGCGAACCTGCACCTGGAGCAGAAAATCGCCGAGCGCACCGCCGCAATCAAGACGGCCAGCCAGCGGCTTGCCAGCGAGATCGCGGAGAAGGAGGACTTTCTTCGGGCGATCAGCCATGACCTGAACGCTCCGCTGCGGAACATCGACGGCATGGTCAGCATGCTGCTGCGGAAGCATGCGGAGGAGCTGCCGGAGGAGGTCGTGGCCCGGCTGGAGCGGGTGAAGAAGAACGTTGAGCACGAGACGAGCCTGATCAGCGAGCTGCTGGAGCTCTCGCGGATCAAGACCCGGCGTGAGCAGCCTGAGCCGGTGAACCTCGAGGAGATGATGTGGGAACTGCGGGGATTGTTCGAGAACGATCTCCGCGAGCACGACATCGACCTGATCATCGAGACGCAGCTGCCGACGCTTCACGCCGAGCGGGCACGGATCCGGCAGGTGTTCCAGAACCTTATCGACAATGCCGTCAAGTACATGGGCGATAACCCGGTGCGGCAAATCACCGTTGGGGCCAGGCTCGCCAGTAGCGAAACGGAGTTCTGGGTCCGCGACACAGGGCAGGGCATCGCTCCCGAGGACCTGGGGAAGATCTTCTATGTCTTCCGGCGCGGCCGAAACCAGCAGAATGTGGCGGGCAAGGGCGTCGGCCTGGCGAGCGTCAAGAGCATTCTGGAGAACTACAACGGCCGGATCTGGGTCGAGAGCGCGCCCGGCGAGGGAAGCACCTTCCGCTTCACGATCAACGGGCGGTTCGTCGCCGAGGGCACCGCAAGGCCCGAAGCGCAGGCCGACAGGGCACGCGACGCCCAGGCGGCAACGTCGCACAGCGCTACGAGAGCAGCCTAGCGGCTGCGGTTTGCCGCGGAGGAACTACATGAGCAGGAGAACCAGGTCAACAGCCAGAAAAGCCAGTCCTCCGCTAGAGCGGCCGGTCGTGCTTCTTGTCGACGACGACCCCGACTGGCGGCTGCTCGTGCGGGACATCCTCGCTCATTGCGAGCTGGCGGGCCCCGGTCCGGACGTCCATGAGGTCGGCGACGGCGAGGCTGCGCTACAGTACCTGTTCAGCTGCGACACGTCGGCGGGACAATTATTGCCGGCCCTGATTTATCTGGATTGCGAGATGCCACGACTCGATGGGCTGACGATGCTCAAGGTGATACGGCGCGATCCGCGGCTCCAGCATATTCCCGTCGTGATGCTCACCGGCGTGGGTGACGAAGCGGAGATCCGCCGCGCCGCCGACGCGGGCGCAAGCGCGTACATTGTCAAGCCCTCCGCGGCGGAGGATCTGCGGCGGGTCATCAACGCGTCCGCCAGCTTCTGGCTGGTCCGGCACGGGCACAGGAAGCGGGAGATAGGCCAGGCGGCATGATACTCCAGCGCCCGTGGCCCCAAACCCCGCCCGATTGTATAGAGAAGGGTATGGGTTGACCGGTCACGGTCGTAGGGCGCCGATAAGGCTGGCTCATGCGTATGGAGCCGCTTGACGAGAGTGACGCGGCTGGGCAGTCGCGGCACGGACGGAGGCCGGAAATGGCCGCCGCGAATGAAAGGACCCGACGAAGTGATCGCCAACCCACAGTCCTCCTCGCGCACCTCCGCGCCGGCAGCGAGCGCCGACGAAGCGCCGCTGCGCCTGCTCGTGATCGAGGACGATCCAGATCAGCGCGAGCTCATCAACGAGACGCTCACCGACCACTTCGGCCCCGGCGTCGTCGAGCTGGCTGAGACCTGCGCCGCCGCGCTGGATCGCCAGCTCAACGTCTTTGACCTAATTCTCTGCGACTACAACCTGCCCGACGGAAACGGCCTGGACCTGCTCATCGAGCTGCGTCGACGCTGCAGCGCGCCCGTCATGATGCTGACTGGCGAGAACGCCGCCGACACCGCAAAGGAGGCGATCCGCCGCGGCGCGACCGACTACGTCGTCAAGGCGGGCGACTATCTGCTCACCATCCCGCTGACCGTCGAGAAAAACCTCGTCGCCGGCCGCGTGCAGCGCGAACGCGAATCCACCGCCGCCTCGCTCATGCAGCGAAATACCGAACTGGAGCAGAATCTCAAGCACGTCGAGCAGCTTGCCGCCACCGATCCCATGACCGGCTGCTACAACCGCCGGGCCTTCGAGCAGGTCTTCGAGCAGCTCTTCGCAGAGGCCTATCGCACACGCTCCCACCTGGCCTGCGTCATGATCGACCTCGATCATTTCAAGGAGGTCAACGACACTCTCGGCCACGCCACCGGCGACAACCTCATTCGCCTCGCCGCCAGGTGCATCCGCTCGAATCTCAGGAAAATGGACGTCGCCTGCCGCTACGGCGGGGATGAGTTCATCCTCCTGCTGCCCAAAGCCGACGCTTGCAATGCCGCGGCGGTCGCCGAACGCATCCGGGTCGAGTTCAGGACCGCCAGCGGACAACTCACCGGCAGCGGCCACACCATGAGCATCGGAATGGGATCGCTCCAGGAGACCTCCCCACCCGCGGCCAATGCCGAGGCACTGATGGTCGCTACCGACCGCGCGCTATACGCCGCCAAGGCCTCGGGTCGCAACCAGGTCTGCACCGCCTGAGGCCGGGCGGGGCTACGCTTTGGGCGAGCATGCGTCAGCCGAGCAGCCAGCGCAATGACGATTTGACGCAGTTGGAGGCCCTTCGCGCGCTCCAGAAGCGTGAAGCGGCTCGCGGATGCCTGCTGGCTCTCGTCTTCGAGGGCGCAGCCCTGCTCGCCGTCGGCCTCTGGATTATTGCTGCCGCGCTGGAAATGCCCCGCCTGCAGACGGCGGCCCTTGGCGGGTTCATCGTCTTCTCGTTCCTGGCGCTGGTCATGGGGCTGATTCTGCTGATCCAGGGGAACCAGCCAAAGCAGCGCCGGCTTCGGCGCGAGCACGAGGCTGCCGCCCGGCGGCGGGGCAGGGCAGGCGGGGAAACAGTTGTCCGGGACCCGCCGACGGAGTAACTTCGTAGCGTCAGCTATCACAACTTCCTCGGGGACTCAGTCTAACGGAGGCAATATGTCGCGGTACGAGAACGAGATTAAGCCGGATTGGGGCCAGTACGGCGCGACGGTCGCCGAGGCGCCCGCCGAAACCAGGGCAAGCTTCATCCGCAAGACCTACATGCACCTGCTGGGAGCGGTGCTGGCGTTCATCGCCCTTGAGAGCCTGGTCTTCGCCCTGATACCGTACGACGTTCAGATCGGCATCGTGAATCTGATGATGGGCAGTTGGTGGTCGTGGCTGCTGGTGCTGGGGGCATTCATCGGTATCAGCACCGTCGCCGATCGGATGGCGCGTAGCGCCAGCGGCCCCGCGATGCAGTACAGCGGCCTGGCCTTGTACGTCGTCATCTGGTCCATCCTCTTCATCCCGATCCTCGTGGTGGCCAACCACTTTGCCCCCGCCGGCACGATCGGGACGGCGGCACTGGTGACCGCCATCATCTTTGCGGCCCTGACCGCCTTTGCCTTCACAACCCGTGCCGACTTTTCCTGGATGGGCGGAATCCTGTTCATCTGCATGGGTGCCGCCCTGGCCCTGATAGTGGCCGGCGCTATCTTCGGATTCTCCCTGGGCCTCTGGTTCATCGTCCCGATGATCCTTGTGGCCAGCGGCTACATCCTGTTCCACACTTCCGCGCTGATCCACCAGTACCACCCCGGCCAGCACGTGGCGGCCTCCCTGGCCCTTTTCTCCAGCGTGGCGCTGCTCTTCTGGTACGTCCTGCAGCTGATCATGTCCCTGCAGCGCGATTGACAAGGCAGCCCAGGGAGTGGCAAGAAGCAGGGAGAGCGGTGAGCTGCCAGGCTGTTCGAGCCGGGCAACTCTACGCCCTTCTTTGCTCTGCGGTGTGCTTACATCCGTGACTCAGCGACGCCTACGCAAGCGGCAGGTCAAGCTTGATGTGCACGTCCCTGAGCTGCTTCTCCTCCACCGGCGCGGGCGCCGCGCACAGCAGGTCCGCCCCGCTCTGCGTCTTGGGGAAGGCGATCACATCGCGGATGTTGCTCGTCCCGCGCAGGAGCATCACCATCCGGTCCAGCCCCAGCGCGATCCCGCCGTGGGGCGGGGCGCCGTACTTCAGGGCTTCCAGCAGGAAGCCGAAGTTGCGCTCCTGGCGCTGCTCGTCGATCCCCAGCGCCGCCAGCACCTTCTTCTGCACCGCGTAGTTGTGGATGCGGATGCTCCCGCCCCCCAGCTCGCTGCCGTTGACGACGATGTCGTAGCCCTTGCTCCTGATCGACAAGAGCGCTGCCCGGTCGCCGCTGGCGAGCTTCTCGACGTCCTCGTCGCTCGCCAGCGCCGTGAACGGGTGGTGCGTGTAGGTGAGCTGGCCGGTCTTCTCGTCCTCCTCGAAGGCGGGGAAGTCCACGACCCACAACCAGGCGTAGTCGGTCCTGGGCGCGATCTTCAGGTCCGCCGCCGCCTTCAGGCGCAGCTCGCCGAGCACCTTGTGCACGATCCTCGGTCGGTCGGCGCCGAAGGCCAGCAGGTCGCCGTCCTTCGCCCCGGTCGCCTCGATCAGCTTCGCGGCGATCGGCTCCATGAACTTGGCGATGCCGGTGTCGAGCTTTCCGCCGACGACCTTTGTCACCGCTAACCCCTTAGCGCCGAAGCCCTTGGCCCAGTCGGTCAGGCCGTCGGTGTAGGCGCGCGTCAGCGTCCCGCCGCCGGGCACAGCCAGGGCCTTCACCATCGCGGCGCTGGTGAACACCTTGAACTCCGTCCCCTTCACCAGCTCCGTGATGTCCACCAGGGGCAGCTCCCAGCGCAGGTCCGGCCGGTCGCTGCCGTAGCGGTTCACCGCATCGTCGTAGGTCATGTGCGGGATCGGCGGCACTTCCTTGCCGAGCACGCCGCCCCACACCGCGCGCACCACCTCCTCGGTGACCTTCATCACGTCGGCCTGCTCCGCGAAGCTCATCTCGATGTCCAACTGCGTAAACTCCGCCTGCCGATCGGCACGCGGGTCCTCGTCGCGGAAGCACCGGGCGATCTGCATGTACCTGTCGCAGCCGCCGACCATCAGCATCTGCTTGAAGATCTGCGGGCTCTGCGGCAGGGCGTAGAAGCTGCCGGGCACGAGGCGCGAGGGAACGAGGAAGTCGCGGCTGCCCTCGGGCGTGGCGCGGGTCAGGCAGGGGGTCTCGATCTCCAGGAACCCCTGGGCGAGAATCACATCGCGGATGATCTTCGTCGCCGCCGAGCGCACGGCCAGCGTCCGCTGCATCTCCGGGCGGCGCAGGTCGATGAAGCGGTACTCCATCCGCTTCTCCTCGTTGACCTTCGCCGCCTCGCCCTCTTCCGGCAGGAAGGGCGGGGTGGGCGATTCGCTGAAGACCGTCAGCTTCTTCACGCGCACTTCGATCGCCCCCGTCGCCAGCTTCGGGTTCTCGAGTCCCTCGCCGCGCGCGGTGACAGCGCCCTCGGCGCCGATGCACCACTCGGTGCGCAGGCGCGACGCCAGCTCGTGCGTTTGGGCGCCGCAAAGATCGGCGTCGAAGACGAGCTGCGTCAGGCCGAAGCGGTCGCGCAGGTCGATGAAGACCAGCCCGCCGTGGTCGCGCCGGGTGTCGACCCAGCCGTTGAGGATGACGATCTGCCCGACGTGCGAGACGCCGAGGTCACCGCAGGT
>JBGTBZ010000318.1:0-1702 GCA_041749155.1 Phycisphaerae bacterium | reverse complement strand
AGCCGCGGGCCGAGGCACTCCGGCCGCGGGCTCCGCCGCACGCGGGATGGTGGTTCGATGTTCGATGGCGTGAATGACAACGAGCGGATGCTCCTGGCCGCGGGCGAGGAGCAGGAGCGGGGTTTCGATCTTCGAGTTTCGATGGGTTTCGACCGACGCTGTCTCTGTCAGGACTCGACGGCCTCCAGAAACTGCGTCATCTCCTGCCGCGTCAGGTACTGGCTGGGAAAGCCACCCGCCACCTGCAGCGCTGCCGGGGAGAGCGGGGCCACGGTGAGGTGATCCGGCGAGGAGGCGATGAGGGGCACCGGATCGTCACGAAACGGCACGAACCAGATCGGCTGGCAGAAGAGCTCATCCGGTGTGGCCTGGGTCGGATCGAGGCTGCAGAAGCGAAACAGGGGCGCGACCTCTTGGGCGTGCTGCTGCAGCAGGAACTCCTCGGTCAGCGCGAGGAGCCGCGCCGCGCGGGCCGGACCGGTCGCCGCCACCACGGGGATGATCAGGGCGGTTGTCCCCGCCCACGCTTGATAGGGGCCGGCGGCAAAGGCCAGCAGCCGGGCTAGCTTCTGGAACCAGGCGACCCTCCATTCGGAGCCGTTGTCGAGCTCCCAGCAAGCACAAATCTGCTCGTCCTCCTCCCCGCGGTCGATGCGCAGGTCGACAAAGCCGTCGGGCTTGGCCAACGACCGCGTGCCGTCCCGCAAGACGACGGGAACCCCCTGCCGGACCAGCTCCCGCTCGCTGATCAGCCGCTCCAGCCAGACCCACTCCGGATGCTCCCGGCAGAGCAACTCGGCCAGGATCTGCAGATCATTCGCCAGCAGCGTGTGCCGCAGGTGGGACGGTGAGGCGGCCTCGACCTCGGAGGATTTGGGCGGCGGGACAATGGGGTGCTCCAGGGAGCGCACCACGGCCAGGCCGGCCGCGTCCAGCCAGAACATCGCCGGCGCCTTCACCGCTGGCCCGGCCGGAAACAGATAGCGGCGCCGAAGATACCCGTTGTCGGCCAGAAGCTTCGTGCGTTGCTGGAGGTAACGATGACCATCGCCCCGGGTTGTCGGGGATTGCCGTGGTGCACTGGGCAGGAGCTTGGCGAGCTGGTCGATGCGCAGATAGGTGTAGCGCCCGAGGGCGGTGAGGATCGCCTCGTCGGTGGGGCTGAGCGAGAACATGCGCCGCTCCTGTGCCGTGTGCTTCGGGTGAGGACGGACGAAGAGAACGCGAGCAGTGCTGTCCATGATGCATTATATTAAGGCACATAAGTATTTTACGTCAAGTATAAATCCGGGTTTACGGAGCGATCCTTACCGCTTTCATACACACCCTCTCGCACCCCTCCTCCTATGGCGACGGGGTGCTGCGATCCGCGCCGCGGCTCTTGGGGAGGCGCACACTTGGTGTAAACGCTGACGGTGTCGGAGCCAGCGGCGTCATCGCGGCAGGCCTCGCCGCCTCCGCGCTGAACGGATCCGTTGCGTGCGGCTGGCGCCCCGCGATCTCGGCCAGGACCTGCGAGACCGCCCGCCCCTGCTGGCGCATCAGCAGCGCCCGGATCCGATCGACCCGCGCCACGTCGGCAAAGACGCCGGCGTCGAAGTCGGCAAAGGAGACTGGCGCCAGCGACGTTGGCAGCTGTCCCTCCCGTTTAGCCACCCCGACCAGGAACTGGAAGGCCTCCAGATCGAGGAATTTGTAGGCG
>JBGTBZ010000317.1:0-1748 GCA_041749155.1 Phycisphaerae bacterium | reverse complement strand
ATCCTCCTTTCCTAGGCTCGCGTTGCTCGCTCTCACAGCCCCCTGGGAGGCGGTTTTATCAGCGGCCCGCTTGCCGCCTTCCCTCAATAAGACGCGCCGCAATTGCGGTCGGATTATAGAAAACAATGCACGAACCTATAGATTTTTTGAGCGCTAAAATAGAGGCCATGACGTGGCTGAACTACCACCACCTGTTCTACTTCTGGAGCGTGGCGCGGGCCGGATCGGTGACCGCTGCCTGCCGGCAACTCAGGCTGGCGCAGCCGACGGTGTCGGCGCAGATTCGAACCCTGGAACGCAGTTTCGGGCACAAACTCTTTCGGAGCTCGGGGAGAAACCTGACGCTGACCGAGACCGGGTTGATCGTCTATCGCTACGCCAACGAGATTTTTTCGCTAGGCCGGGAACTGATCGATACGGTCGAGGGACGTCCGGCAGGGGCCCCGGTGCGGCTGCGCGTAGGCGTGGCCGACGTACTGCCGAAGTTGCTGGTCTACCGTTTTCTGGAACCGGCGCTTCGCGCGCCCAACCCGGCGCAGGTGATCTGTTATGAGGGCAAGCCGACGCCGCTGCTGGGGCTGCTCGCCATGCACGATCTGGACTTGGTGCTCTCCGACGCGCCGATCGGGCCGGAAGTGAAACTGCGGGCGTTCAATCATCTGCTGGGCGAATGCGACATTTCGATCTTTGCGCCGAAGGGGACCGCGCAGCGTTACCGCAAGGGCTTTCCGCAGACACTCGACGGCGCGCCGTTTCTCATGCCGACGGGCAACACGTCTCTGCGGCGGCTGCTCGACCAATGGTTTGCCGCCAACGGGCTGCGACCGCGGATCGTGGCCGAATGCGAGGGCAGCGCGCTGCTCAAGGTGTTCAGCGAAGAAGGCTTGGGACTGTTCGCCTCGCCGAGCGTGATCGACGAGGACGTCGAGAAGCATTACAACGTGCGGCGGATCGGACGGCTGAGATCGGCCCGCGAGCGTTACTACGCGATCTCGGTGGAGCGCCAGGTGAAGCACCCTGGCGTGGCAGCGGTGGTTGAAGGCGCGCACCGCGATATCTTTGGGGCCTAAGCCTCAAGGGCTCATGTGGGGCGTAAGCCCGTTCGCGGCGCGCAAACATGCCTCCTCGCCGAGCGTAAGGTAGGTGTTAGGCTCAGCACACCTCGAATCAGAAGAGGCGATTTCACGCGATGTTCCCTCCTTGCATGAAGGATACTAAACATTCGATCCGATCCACCCATCCTATGCCGCGTCTCTCAGGCACTGAGCAGGGTGATCCTTCCCAGAAGAAAGGTTCCTGTGTATCATTGCCTCATGAGCCTACCAAGTGTGGCGATGCTCGCTTACCAGGCTAGGATTCAGGAACTCCAGGGCCGTTTTTCCGAGGCCATGGGGAAGCAATCCGAGGGTCTCGGCCTGCTGGCGGCAATCGCGCTCGTGTTTGTGGTTGTCTCTTTCTTGGCGTTGTCAAGACGCAACCTCCCAGTCTGGAGTCCGCTCTTGTGCTTTCCACCGTCGGTGTGGCTGGCTCAAAGTTTTGGGACGGGCCGCCGAGAACTGCGCCGGCTACAGCGGCTTAGAGAGTTCTGCGAAAGAGGCGTTCGGCGGCTTGAGGATCGTTGGCAGGGAAGCGGAGAGGATGGCGAGGAGTTCAGCCCTTCCACGCACCACTACAGCCGGGACCTAAACCTATTTGGCGAGGGTTCTCTCTTCGAGCTGCTCTGCACGGTGAGGACGCAGATTGGCCGA
>JBGTBZ010000316.1:0-8712 GCA_041749155.1 Phycisphaerae bacterium | reverse complement strand
CGTCGATGCCGGGCAGGCGGCCCCAGTCGAGCACGACCTCGCCGTTCCGCCGGAAGGCCGAGAGCCCCGTCGGCGGGGGCGCCTTGCCGGCATCGTTGCTGGCAGGGCGCATGTTCCTCAGGATGTAAATGTTGTCGTTGTAGTCGAAGTTGAAGCCGACGAAGTCCATCATCATCAGCCAGGTATCCTCGATGAAGTTGCCCTCCACGTCGCGCAGGGGGAAGAAGCGCACGTGATGGCCCTGGTCGTTCTGGCTGACGAAGTTGTCGCTCGGGTCCGAGTCCTCGCCGCTGACGCGGATGCCGAAGACGGCGCTGCCCGGCTCGAAGCTGCCGACCGCCGGGCCGCTGCCGTTGTTAATCGCCGGCAACACCGACTGCGCCCAGGCCCCTTCATGGCGAATAACTTCATTGCGCACCGTCGGCGTCTGCACGTTGTACCAGGCCACAAAGTCCTCCGTCGGCATCTGGTGATACGCCGCGAGCTGGTACACTTCCACCGGCATGTCCTGGCCCGTTGATCGCCAGAAGGGACTGAGCACTTCGTCGCCCACCGTCTCCACGATCCCGAAGTTGTTGCGTGACGACCCGTCGCCGGCATCCACCTGATAGCCGAACATCGCCAGCAGATCGTCCAGCGACGGCTCGGCATTGATCGCCGGCGACACGCCCACCGTCCGCCCATCCTCGCTGTATCGCTGCAGGCTGCCGAACAGCGGCGCGCTGACGTCTTCAAGCGCCGCCGCGTTGTCGGAGACCGAGAGCGTGCCCTGCAGGACTGCTTCGAGCTGGTCCGCCGCCAGGTCCCCGGCGTCGGCGGTGAAGTTGACGTTGAAGGTCGTGGTCTGGCCCGGCGAGAGCAGACCGGGCGTGAACCCGGTCACGCTGAACTCGCCCGTCGTCGAGGCGCCAGACACGTTCAGCCCCTGCGTGCCGATGTTCCGCACGGTCACGGGAATGCTGTTTCGCGTCAGTTGGCCCGGCTCGCGGCCAGCGGCGTCGATCGTGCTGAACACCAGCCGGTTCGTGTACGGCATCATGAACGGCGAGCTGATCTCCAGCTTCGGACCACTCTGTGCGATGGGTTCCACGTTCCGCACGATCAGCACCACGTCGTTGGCGTCGGTGGCGTTGGCAAACTCCTCGAAGGCAACAAGGTACGTGTTCTCCAGCGGCGTCCCATCCGCCAGCGTCGCCGGCCATGTAAACACCTTCCGCCGCTCCGCGGCGACGGGCTCCCAGAGATTCAGATGGTCCTCGGAATAAATCACCCGGGCCATTCCGTTGTCCGTAAACGTCGGCGTCTGCATATACAGCCCGAACGCATCGGAGCCAGTCAATGCGTCGGGGTCGAACTTCACAGAGCCGTGGAAAATCGGATCCACCGTCTGTACGCCACCTACACGATGGAGCTGGTGAAGGTCCTTGGCCCGGCCCGACGGATAAACGCCCACGATCGCCGCCGGGTCGGCATCCGGGCCGAAGCTGGCGATCGGCACCACCGTCACCGCCTGATTCGGATCCGCCTGCCTGAACAGCGACGCCAGGACCAGGTCACCGCCGGGCACCAGGTCGTTGTTGCCGGGGTTGCTGTCGCCCGTATCGATGCCAAACCCGTACAGGTCCAGGATTCGCTGCAAACTCGGTTCGTTGGCCCCCTCCACCCCGCTGGTCACCAGACCCAGCAGCCGCGTCGTCACCTCCGGAGCGTCCGGATCGTTCGTCCGCACGCTCACCGCCGCAGTAAAGATGTCGCCAGGGCTTGAGCCGCTGGGGGCGTTGAACTCCACCTCGAAGCTGTGCGTCGCCCCCGGCGCCACCGCGACGGCGGTCACGGGGTTGCCGGAGATGTCAAAATGCTCCCGATCCTCGCCGGTGAGTGTCAGCGTGTAGCTGGAGAGCAGCAGGGGAGCATTGCCGACGTTGCGGATGGTGAACCGCAGGGGGTCGCCGGTTGAGCCCACGGGGCTGTTGGTGAACGCACGGCGGTTCTCCACTTTCGCCTTGCCACCCTCCTCCACGGGCCGCAGCAGGGTGATCCGCTCGTTGCCAAACTCAGCGACGTAGAGGGAACCATCGGCCCGCTGAGCAATGTCGAGCGGGTCGTCAAATCCCGTGAACCCGATGATTCCCTCCTGGGCCTCGACCACGTTCCCGTTGTTGTCCAGCTCCAGGACCACCAGGTCGTCGCCGCCGCTGTAGCGGGCGACGATCAGCTTCTGATTCAGCGCTCCGCCGAAGGCGTCTGCGTTGTATTCAATCACCCCGTTGGGGCTCTTGTTCTTGCCGAAGTCGTACGCGAACCCGCGCCAGTTGCGGTCGGGACGTGTCCCCGTCGGATAGCCCGTCACCTCCGCGGCATCGATGCCGCTGGTCGGGTTGCCGCCGTTGAGCACCCATTCATCGCGCAGGGGGTTGGGATGCCCGTAGTAGCCAAGCTCTTCGACCCTGAACAGGTAGTCGTTCTGGGTCTGGCCGACGTTGTTGAGGCCCGGGATGAAATCGCCCGTGAATGGCCCGTTGATCCCCACGTCGATCCGGTCATCCCCGAAGTCCGGTGAATCCGGCTGCGGCGACTGCGGCGTGTTCCCCCCCGCCGCGGAGCCGTTGGTGGGGACGTACAGCCTGCCGTTGCTGTGCCAGACCATGTCGTAGGCGTTCCGGATGCCCGTGGCGTAGATGGTCAGCGGTGCACCGGGGCCGAACGGGTCATACGGGTCGGCATCCTCGGTATGGGCATTGACGGCCCCATTGCCGATGGCATCCACGTCAATTGCCAGAATGGCGGCGTTAAGCAGCCGCTCCGGACGGAATCCCCATGCGGCATCTGGCTCGCCCATGGCGGTGTTCGCCCCCTGAGGCACATACAGCCGGCCATCCGGCCCGAAACTGGGTTGATTCGTCAGGTGGTCTCGAATGCTTCGCGGAAGGCCGACAACGATGTCCTGGACGTTCTGGAGGTTCGCCCCGGTCAGCTTCGTGACCTTCCCGGTAAAATCCTGGCCCAGCTCGTCGGGCTGGTCGGTCGTCACGTCGTTGAAGTCCGTATGGGTGACGAATGCGATCAGGTTGCCCGCGGTCGCGTCCGGGTGGAAGGCCAGGCCGGTCATCACCCGGTCCTCCCCCTCGTTGTTCACGATGCTCGTGATGGTCTGGGAGGCCCCCAGGGTGCCATTGCCATTGATGCTCCACCGGACGATCCGGCCGTCCACGGTCGTGGCGTAGAGCTTGTTGTCCGGGCCGATGGTCAGGCTCGTCCAAAGCGTCCCCTGGGTGCTGGGAAGGGCTACCTGGCTGAACGCAACCTCCGCCCCGGCTTGGGCGATCCCGAAGCCCGTCGTAAACGTCTCGCTGTACGGCTCGGCGGTGACGCCAAAAAGGTCCTTCACGCCGCTGGTGATCTCAAAGCGGTATTCCGTCTCGGCATCGAGAATTCGCACCGGCTGGAGAATTATGGCATCCCCGCCGCCGGTCGTGTTCAGCTTGGCTTCCACCTGCTGACCGTCGCTGACGCGGATCAGCCGGACGGTGCTGGGGGTGAGCGTGGTGGCATCGATACCGGCATTCGGCAGGGCCAGATCGACCGCGATGAATGCGTCGCGGTCCACATCCGCCTCATCAGGGGCCGGCCGCGCATCTTCAACCGCCGGGCGGTTGCTGGGAAGACCCTTACGCTCGACCCCGAACTCGTCGAAAGCGACGGTGACTGGGCCATCATCGTTCTTGTGCTGCACAATGATGCCCGCCCGAGCGTTGTTGGCCCGGAAGAAGCTGTTGCGCAGCTCGCCGGTGAACTGGAACGTCTGGTCGAACCGGATCGTCTGTCCCCCCTCCACCCGGTACTGGGCGCTGATGGTCCCCGTCGAGGGATCGCCGCTCAGCCACAGGTCCACGTAATCGGCCGTCGCCAGGTTCACCCCCTGCACGCCCGTCACGGTGCTCTTGAAGCCATCCTGCCCGCCTGGGTAGTTGAAACTGCCATTGACGAACGTCTCCGCGACGAACTGCACCATCACGTTGTTGCCGTCATGGCCGAAAACGAGCTTGATGAAGTTGTCCTGCGTCGGCCCGAAGAGGATTCCCGCCTGCTCGAAGGCACGGTCGAACTGCGTCAGCGGGGCGTTGATGTCGCTTATGCGGGCGTGGATCGTCCAGGTGCCGGCGGAGGCGTCGAACGGAAGTTGCAGCCCGTTGGCAAGCGTGTTGTCGCTGCCGAAGTTGCCCCCGTTGACAGCGTTGCCCCGGCTGGTCAGGTAAAGCATTCCATCGTCGAGATCCAGGTCGATCAGGGCCTGCTGATACTCGTCGGCGGCGGAGTTGCCCTGGACAATGGGGAAACCGGTCGTCTGGTTGTCCTTGTCCTCGATGCCGTTGCGCTCGACGGAGAAGTCGTTGACGAAGGGGAGGTCGAAATTGGGCCCGCTGAAGGCCAGGAGGCGGCGGCCTTCCAGGGCCTCCAGGACAGCTCGGCGGACGGCGGGGTGGGCGGCAGGGACGGCGGCGTGGTGGTTCACGTGAGAATCTCCGTGGGTTGTCCTTAGGCAAGCCCCGCGGAGCGGCGGGGTCCGGGATTAGGGTAAAGGCGGCCCCGGGCCTGGGGAAGCCCGGAACTGGCCCGCGACCGCTCGGTTGGGACCTCCGGCGGTGCGGGAACGCTATGGTTAGTGCTTTCTCACGACGGCAGAACCCGGGAGACGACTTTGGATAGGCAATCGAGCTTGGTCGATACATCCGCCACCAGCACCGGCCAGGCCACCGCCATGCCCTCGGCCCGGTGGTCGAAAACCCTCATCCCAACCCAGAAGAACGACCCCGCCGACGCCACGCTGGCCTCCCACAAGCTGCTGGTGCGCGGCGGGTTCATCCGCCAGCTCCAGGCGGGGGTTTATGACTTCCTGCCGCTGGGTTGGCGCTGCCTTTACAAGGTGATGAACATCGTCCGGGAGGAGATGAACCGCGCCGGGGCGGCGGAGTGTCTGCTGCCGGTGCTTCAGCCGATCGAGATCTGGGAGAAAAGCGGGCGCAACGCGATCTACGGGCCAGACATGCTGCGAGCCGTGGACCGGCACGAGCGGGCGAATGCCCTGGCCCCCACGCACGAGGAGTGCATCACCGAGGCCATGGCGGCGTACATCAGTAGCTACAAGCAGCTTCCGCTGACGCTCTACCAGATCCAGACGAAGTTCCGCGACGAGCCGCGGCCGCGGTCGGGGCTCCTGCGCGTGCGAGAGTTCATCATGAAGGATGCCTACAGCTTCGATGTGGACGAGGCGGGGCTGGATAAGAGCTACTGGAACATGTTCCGGGCCTATGAGCGGATCTACGCCCGCTGCGGGATTCCGGCGCTGCCGGTGGAGGCCGAGAGCGGCCCGATCGGCGGGTCGGCGAGTCATGAGTTTACTGTTCCCTGCGATGCCGGCGAGGACATCATCCTCACGAGCGACAAGGGCAACTACGCCGCGAACGTGGAGAAGGCGGAGACGGGGGAGCGTGCTTGGAGCTTCGAGGGGGAGCCGTCTGGTGCGCTAGAGGAAGTGCACACACCGAACCTGCCAGGGATTGCAGAAGTCGGCAAGTTCATGAAGGTGAAGCCGAAGAACATGCTTAAGACCCTGATCTTCACGCGTCTCGACAACAGCGGGTTCGTTGCGGCTGTGGTTCGCGGCGATCACGATGTTAATCTTGCAAAGCTCCAGCAGTCGACAGGATCGAAGCTGGAGCTGGATGAGCAAGCTGCGCGGACAAGTGGCTTCGCGGTGGGCTACGTAGGCCCCCAGGTTGCTGCTCAACGGAAGGACGTATTGCTCGTCGTCGACCCCGATGCCGCCCAGCCGGGTTTCTGGGCCACTGGCGCCAACAAACCCGATTACCACGTCAAGTATTTCAGTTGGCGACGGGATGTTGGTGATAAGCACGTGGCCCGTGTTAGCGAAGCGCGTTTTCAGATAACAAGTGAAGTGCCCGCTGCTTGGGAGAGCAGCGAAGCCCGTGCTGGCGCGGTTAGCAGCTATCTTGACGCGCAAGTCGTCGTCGCCGACATCCGCAACGCCGTCGCCGGCGACCCCTCGCCGAAGAATGATGGCGGCGTGCTCCGCGAGTCGCGCGGGGTCGAGGTCGGGCACGTTTTCAAGCTCGGCACCCGCTACAGCCCCGCCTTCGGGGCCAACTTCCTCGATGAGAACAACCAGGAAAAGCCGGTCCTCATGGGCTGCTACGGCATCGGCGTCGGCCGAATCGCCCTCGCCGCCGTCGAGGTGGGGCACGACGAGCGGGGGAGCATCTGGCCCGCCAGCATCGCCCCCTGGCGCGTCGTGATTACCCCCAGCAAATACGACGGCGAAATGAAACTTGCCGCCGACCGTTTATTCGCCGAACTCACCGCCGCCGGGGTGGATGTGCTGCTGGATGACCGGGATGAGCGTCCGGGGCCGAAATTCGCCGATGCGGACCTGATCGGCATCCCCCTGCGTATCACGGTCGGCGACCGCGGGCTCAAGGAGGGGCAGGTGGAAGTCAAGGTACGTAAGACCGGCGAGGTCCAGAACGTGCCCCTGGCGGAGGCTGTCACCCGTGCCATCGAAATTCTCTCAGCACTGGACCCCTCCAAGCCTGTATAACATGGTGGATGGGGCGGTATCTGTCGCCGATGCCGCGGAGGGCACGCTGAGGGCTGTTGTTCTTCCTTGTTCCGCCGGCCCATTTCGCTCCCATGTCCGCCACCACCGGATCTCCTCGCGACTTCTCCGATTCTTTGCTGCGCGGTACTGAGCACGTCATCGAGGCCCTGAACGAGGCCATCGCGCTTGACGCGCGTCCCGCCGACAAAGTACGCCACCTGCTGGAGCGTCTCCAGAACCTCCTGGGAGGTGATCCCGACATCGAGTTGCTGCTCGAGCGTGATCTGGACCGCCCGCAGGGCCCCCTGGTCATCGAACGCGTCACCGTCGGTCCCACCTTCGAGCGCATCGAGCCCCGCCCCCACAGCGAGGTCCAGAAAGTCGTCGACGAGAGCGAGCCCATTCTCAGCCTGGTGCTGCCCTTCGTCCGGCAGAATCCCCGGACGCCCCGGCTGCTGGACATCAGGCACGATGTGCCCGACACCGCCTGGTTCAGGCAGATCAGCGAGAAGTTCCTCGAGCCCCACGGTTGGGTGAACTTCCTCCTGGGCACCTGGGCCGCCAGCGACGACCGCCTCATCATGCTCGTCCTGCCCCAGCGCAGGGACCAGCCTCCCTGGGGACCCGCCGCCCGCCGGCTGCTTGGACTCATGCTCCGGGCAGCCGCCCCCCTCGTTGACCGTGAGATGTTCGACGACGTGGAGCAGCCCTCGGCGCCTGACGATCGGACCGACCCCAATGCCCTGCTTGGGGATAAAGACCTTTCCGGCCGCCAGACCGACGTGCTGCACCTGCTGCTGCGGGGCATGAGCGAAAAGGAGGTCGCCCGCGAGCTGGGTGTCAGCACCCACACCGTGCATACCCACGTCAAGAAGCTCTACACCCAGTTCAATGTCAGCAGCCGCGGAGAACTCCTGGCGAAATTCGTCGATCAGCGGGTCCTCAAGGCCATGAGCTGAGCGCGCCAGGCGCTACTCCCCGGCGTTCACCTGGAACGCCAGCTGCTCGAGCAGGACCACCAGGTCCACACTGTTGACCGCCACCCCTTCGGGCACCCTCAGGTTCACCGGGGCAAAGTTCAGGATTCCCCGCACGCCCGCCTCGGAGAGGGCGTCCACCGCCCGCTGGGCGGCCTCCGCCGGCACCGCGATCACCGCCAGCTTCGCTCCCAGCCGCCGAACCGTCGCGGAAACCTCGGAAGGGGGCTGGACGGTCACCCCGCCGAACCGCTGGCCGTGCAGGCGGACATCGGAATCGAAGACTGCCACGAGCCGGAAACCCTTCTCGACGAACGGCCGGTACGCCAGGAGGGCCCGGCCGACGTTGCCCGCGCCCACCAGCACCACGTCCCACGAGCGGTCCACCCCCAGAATCCCCTTGAGGCGGCTGACAAGCTCCTCCACCCGGTAACCGACGCCCGACTGGCCGAAGCTGCCGAAGTTCGCCAGATCCTTGCGGACTTGAGCGTCGCTGTAACCCAGCGACTTTCCCAAGTCGCGGCTGGAGATCGTCTGCCGTCCCTGCGAGGCAAGAGCCTCGAGCTGCCTCAGGTAGAGGCTGAGCCGGCGCACCGCCGGATGCGGCACGCCGGAGGGCTGGTCAAGAGGGCCGGAGTCTGGAGAAGCAGGTAACTTGGGGTCCGGAACGGTCATGAATCTGGAACGTGGTTGGGGGCAGCAGGGCGGCTGACGCACGCCAAGATAATCGCGGATGTTGAATCGGGCGTAAGAATGCCGAGATTACCAGTCGTGCGCCCCGGCCTGCAGGGGCCCCGGCCGTTCTTGCAAAGCGGCGGGGGCTCTGATACCGTCCGCCGCCTGCCGCGCCGCGGTTCTGGCAGCAGCAGAAGGGTGTGCCAGGGCGACGGACTCCGCCAAAAGCCGCTGCTTGACGGATCGCGCGCCGCCTACCGGCCCCGCGGGCTTGCTTCCCCCGCAGCCCCTGATTGCCCCGCGACAGCCGCAATGTCCCACCGCGAGGCGTCCTTGTCGCCACGCCTGAGCAGATAAGCTCCATGAGCCTCCGATTCCGAAGCAACCGTCCACACGCCTCATCGCCCGCCGCCCGGATTTCGCGGCCGCGTCCCGCCGCGCTGC
>JBGTBZ010000315.1:0-5797 GCA_041749155.1 Phycisphaerae bacterium | reverse complement strand
AGGGCGGCGCCGTCACCCTGGGCCCTTTCGAGCGCGTCGGCGTTTACCGCACGCAGCCGGTCCTGCCCCAGTTTGAGCGGATCGCCGTCAGCCTCCTCGACGACATCGAGAGCAATCTACTGCCAAGCGCCACGGACCCGGGCAATCTCAGCGGTCTCGACGCCGAGCAGGCCGCCGCTGCCGCCTCCGATGAGGAGGGCGTCAGTGTCCGCAACATCGAGTGGTGGTGGTGGCTGGTGGCCGCCGCCGCGGTCGTCCTGCTGGTCGAGTGGTTCGTCTACACCCGCCGCGTGGCGGCGTAGCTGACGGTCCGAAATGCGCACCAGCCAGACTCGGGAAAATTCAACCAATAGAGCCATTTGCGGCTCGCGGCGCGGGATTTTGCGGCGCTGGTGCGCATTTTGGACCACTTTTCGCGCACCGCGGCAAAGAGAATATGGCGGCGTGACGCGCCCCGGTGTGGCGATTGTGTCCCCACGGCGCGAGACCTTATGATCGGCCGCGCGCCCTGCGGCGCTGTCCCGATCGCCAAAAAGGAACGCTTGCGATGGCCGACCCCGATTCCAACGAGGAAACCAGCGACAACACGCCAAACGCCGATCCCCCGCCTCATCCGCGCGAACAGACGCCCGGTCGCGAGGGGCTGGAGTCCGACCTGCGCGCCAGCGGCGGATCTCCACTGCGCGGTGATACCTACGAGCCAGTCACGCTCCGCCAGATCGACTGGGCCGCCGCCTTTCCCTTCACCAACCTCTTTCGCGGATTCCGGCTCGCGGTCCACCCCAGCAAGCTGCTGCTTGCCCTGACCGCGGTCCTGCTGCTGTACACCGGTGGCCGCATCCTCGACGGGCTCTGGATGGAGGGACACAAGGCCGTCCCCGGGGAAGCCGGCCAGTTCGACGAGCACGTCACCCTGGGCCGCGTCGGCGACTTCGCCGATTACCGGCGCGAGGGTCGCCGCGCCATGGCAGACGACCTGGCCATCTGGCGCGAGGATGTCGCAAGGGTGAGCGACGCCCAGCCGGCGGACATAGACATTGACGACGTGAAGGATCACCTCATCCGCCGTCGCGACCGCGTTATCAGCGACGCGAAGCAGACGTATGAGAACGCCGTGGAGCGGCTCGCCCAAAGCGAGGGCGCCGACGCCAGGGTCCAGGAGCAGCGCCGGCAGCGCGACGCCAGCATCCGCGCGGCTTACCTCTCCGCCGCGCGCGACTGGGAGGAGATCTCCCAGCTCCAGGGTCGCGGCCTGTTTGCGGAGTTCTACGAGTACGAGACGACCCAGTTCAACCGCGGGCTGGATGCCGTGCTGCGGCTGGATGCGCCCGGGCTGCTCGGGGCGTTGTATCGCGTGCTTTACGTAGGGCCGCTATGGGGCTTCTCGCAGCATCCGCTCTACTTCTGCCTCTTCTTCCTGCTCTTCCTGACGCTGGCCGCCGTCTTTGGCGGCGCCATCTGCCGCATCGCCTCCGTCCAGGTAGCGCGCGACGAGAAGATCTCTCTGCGCAGCGCCCTGCGCTTCAGCACCGGCAAGTTCGTCAGCTTCCTGTCGGCGCCGCTGATCCCCGTGCTGATCATTGGGGTGATCGCCCTGCTGGTCGCGATCGCGGGGATGCTGGGCAACATCCCGTACCTGGGCGAGCTGGTGCTGGGCGCCGGGTTCATCTTCGCCCTGATCGCCGGCTTCCTGATCACCCTCGTGCTCATCGGCCTGTTGGGCGGATTCTCCCTGATGTACCCCACCATCGCCGCGGAAGGGACCGACAGCTTTGATGCCATCTCCCGAAGCTTCAGCTACCTCTACGCCAAGCCGTGGCGCCTGGCCTTCTACGCGATCGTCGCCATCATCTACGGGGCGATCACCTATCTCTTCGTGCGCCTGTTTGTGTGGCTGATGCTGGTCAGCAGCCACGTGGCGGCCAGCCTGTTCATCTGGCGAGACGCGGCCGGTCACGACGACGTGCTCACGGCGATGTGGCCGCCACCCCCGACCTATCGCGAGCTCAGCTACGACATCGCCTACATCAACCTGAACTGGATGCAGGACCTGTCGGCAACGCTGCTGGCGTTCTGGGTCTATCTCGCGATCGCGATGGTCGCCGCCTATGCCGTATCGCTTTACTACTCGCTGGCGACGATGGTCTACTTCCTGATGCGCCGCGAGGTGGACGCTACCGAGCTGGACGACGTTTATCTCGATCCGCACGACGAGGAGTTCGCGGGCTACAGCGACGTGCCCGAGGCCGACACCGACGCCCCGATCGAGCCCGCCCCAGTCAGTCGTCAGTAGGCAGTAGTCAGTTGAGCCCCCCTATCGTCCGCTGCGTTCCAGCGGCAAGTTGTCCCCTGCTTACTACTGCCCATGCCGTACGCCAACGAAAACTACCTCAAGCTCTCGGCCGGCTACCTGTTCCCCGAGATCGCCCGCCGCGTCGCTGCGTTTGTGGAGGCCAATCCCGACAAGCGCGTCATCAGGATGGGCATCGGCGACGTCACCGAGCCGCTGCCGCCCGCCATCGTCGGGGCCATGCACACCGCCGTGGACGACATGGCCACGCGCGAGCGATTCCACGGCTACGGACCCAGCGAGGGATACCCCTGGCTGCGCGAGAAGATCGCGAAACACGATTACGCCGCCCGCGGCTGCGACATCGCCGCCGACGAGATCTTCGTTTCCGACGGCTCAAAGGGCGATTGCGGCAACATCCTGGACATCCTGGGCGGCGGAAACTCCGTTGCCGTCGCAGATCCCGTCTATCCCGTGTACGTCGACACCAACGTGATGGTCGGTAACACCGGCGGACAGGCCGCCGACGGCCGCTACGAGGGCCTGACCTACCTTCCCGCGACGGCCCAGAACGGCTTCGTGCCGGAGCTGCCGCCGGAGCCGGTGGACGTGATCTACCTGTGTTTCCCCAATAACCCGACGGGCGCCGTCGCCACCCGGCAGACGCTCCAGCAGTGGGTCGATTACGCCAACGAATACGGCAGCCTGCTGCTCTTTGACGCGGCCTACGAGGCCTACATCACGGATTCGAGCATTCCCCGCACCATCTACGAGTGCGCCGGCGCCCGCCGCTGCGCCGTCGAGTTTCGCAGCTTCAGCAAGACGGCTGGGTTCACGGGCGTCCGCTGCGCGTTCGCCGTGGTGCCGAAGGACGTGGCCGGGCGGACGCACCGGGGGGAGAAGGTGTACCTCCACAAGCTCTGGAGCCGGCGGCAGAATACGAAGACCAACGGCGTCTCGTACGTCGTTCAGCGCGGCGCCGAGGCGGCCTACAGCGATGCCGGCCGCGAGCAGATCAGGAGCCTGGTGCGTTTCTACCTCGAAAACGCCGCCATCACCGGCAAGGCGCTGGAGGGCGCGGGCCTGACGGTTTTCGGGGGATCCAATGCCCCGTATGTGTGGGTGAAGTGTCCCGAGGGGATCGATTCGTGGAGCTTTTTCGACAAGCTCCTGAACGAATCGGCGGTGGTCTGCACCCCCGGCCGCGGCTTTGGCGCCGCCGGGGAGGGGTATGTACGCCTGAGTGCCTTCAATAGCCGCGAGAATGTGGAGGAAGCGATGCGGCGGGTGGCGGCGAAACTGCGATGACCGAGAAGGCTTCCGCAACGTTTTGCAAGCGCTGGGGTGATTCAGGTCATGCGTTTCATGCTGTGCATGGCCCTCTTCGCCTTGACTGTCTCGATGCCGGCTGTTGCCCAGCCCGCGACTACTCAGCCCGCCGACAACACGGAGCTTCGAGAACTCTTCCAGGCCGACCAGGCTGCCCGAACCGGCCAGATCGCGGCGGACCTGATGGTGCAGGACCGCCAGCGGCGCCAGCGCGTTCGCGAAATCATCGACGCCGGGGAGATGCGCACCGCGGCGGACCATTTCCATGCCGCCATGGTCTTCAAGCACGGGGACGTCCCGGAGGACTACAAGCTCGCTCACGATCTGGCGAAGAAGGCCGCCGAGCTGGATCCGGAGCATCGCACCGTCAAATGGCTCAGCGCCGCCGCCATGGACCGCTACCTGCGGTCGCTGGGCAAGCCGCAGATCTACGGCACGCAGTACATGGTGCTGCACGACATCTGGGTGCTCCAGCCGATCGACGAGTCGGCGGTCACCGACGAGCAGCGCATCGCCCTGGGCGTGCCGACGCTGGCCGCGGCGAGGCAGCGCGTCATCGACCAGAACGCCAAGCGCGAACTGGCGGCGGACGATAACCCCGAGCTGGATGCACTTCTGGTGGAGTTTGTGACCGAGCAGGTGCATGCGTCGGCACCCGGTCGCGTGGAGGTAACGCCGCGGATGAGCCAGATCAGCCGCCAGGCCGCCGAGATCATCGATGCCGGCGGCGCCAGGACCCCGCGAGATCTCTCGACGGCGGTGGCTTTGCTGCAGCACCCCGCCGAAACGGTTGAAGAGCGGCGTCGCGTGCTGTCGCTGGCGGAGCGTGGGCGTGAGTTGTCGCCGGATGATCCGCGGCTTGGCGCGGCGTATGCCGGGGCGGTAGACCGCCTGCGCGTCGCGGAGGGCAAGGATCAGTGGTACGGCACGTTCGCGCTCTCGCCTGAGAAGAGCGGCACCGGCCGCTGGGAGCCGCCGAAGATCGACCCGCAGAGCACCGTCACCGACGAGGAACGGGTACGTCTGGGCGTTCCGCCGCTGTCGGCGTGGGCTCCGATGATCGACCGGCTGAACAGCGAGCATCCTGCGACCCAGCCCGCGACGCAGCCAGGGCAGTAGCAACGGTTACGCGCAGGCGTGCAGCCATTCCGTGGCTACTTGTCCGGGTTCAATATCCAGAAGCGCATCACTTGCTTGCCACTCTTGGGGCTGATCGTGTGCCGGTCGAAGACGCCGCCGTTGCGCTCGATCACGCGGCGGCTCAGCAGGTTGTCGGCGTTGCAGGTGACAAGCGCCCGGCCCACGCCGATGCCCGCGAGTTCGCACAGCGACAGGGCCAGCACCGCACTGCCTAGCCCGCGGCCGCGGTGGTCGGGATGGATGAAGTAGCCGACGTGCCCGCCCTCGATCTCCAGGCTCGGCGAGAGGGCGTGGCGGATGCGCGCCTCGCCCACGACCCGCTTGTCGCCTGCATTATTCTCTACGAGCCAGCGCGTGCTCATCGGCACCCACCCCTCCGGCAGATCGATGCCCTCCTCGAGCTCCTTCAACCGCCCGAGCCACGCGCCTAGATCGCGACGAACGATTGATGTGACTGTCAGGTTGTACCCCTGGCCATCCTCCCCGCGCTCGCGGGCCGCGTCGTACATTGCCAGGTAATCCTCCAGCCGCTGGGCAGACGGCGGTTCGAGACGAAGGTTGGCGGGCACAGGCAGGCTCATGGTCGCGGCGGATTGTTGGTCGGCGGAGCGAGCCGGGCAGGCCCGGCGCAACGCAAGTCCTTACGATCGCCCATGGCCCGCCTGGCGAACCTGGAAGCCTGGAAACAACGGCAGATCGAGCTGCGCGGGCGGATGCGCTTCGAGCCCCTCAAGACGATCCCGCGGTTCGTCGCAGGGGTGGATTGCGCCTTCAGCCGCGATAAGCGGTTCGTTCATGCGGTTGCCATCGTCTGGGACCGACAGTTGGACAAGGCCATCGACCGCTGCGAGGTCACCCGCCCGGTGGAGATGCCCTACGTCCCAGGCTTCCTCAGCTTCCGTGAAGGCCCCGCCGTCATCCCGGCCGTCCGCGGGCTGAAGCATTCCTTTGGGGCGGTCCTCTTCGACGGGCAGGGCCTGGCGCACCCGCGGCGGTGCGGGCTGGCGGCGCATATGAGCGTGGAGCTCGGCGTCATCG
>JBGTBZ010000314.1:0-2091 GCA_041749155.1 Phycisphaerae bacterium | reverse complement strand
CTGGGGCGGCAACTGGTTTTACCTTGTGAGCGATCATCAGGAGCGGCTTGAGCTGGCGAACGTGGAACGCCTGACCGACTTCGCCTGGCGCATCCGCCGGGCCCTCGAATCTGCCGGCATCACCGGACGCGATGGCGGAGTGATCGACCACGTCGAGCTCTTCGGCCCCCCCGCCGACCCGCGGAACCACTCGCGCAACTTCGTGCTCTGTCCCGGCAAGGCCTACGACCGCTCCCCCTGCGGCACCGGCACCAGCGCCAAGCTCGCCTGCCTCTTCGCCGACGGCAAGCTCAAGGCCGGCGACCCCTGGCGGCAGGAGTCGATCCTGGGCTCGGTCTTCGAGGGCTCCGTCCGCGCGGCAGAAGGCGGGGTCATCCCCCGCATCAGCGGCACCGCCCACATCACCGCGGAGGCGATGCTGCTGCTCGACCCTGCGGACCCGTTCCGCGACGGCATCCGCGGCGCCTAGGAGCCCCGGCGCGAGCCCGGCGATGTTTCATTTGAAACACTTGCGCCGCCCGCCCCTAGCATCCGTCCCCGGGGCCTTACCTAGCATTTTTTCGGGACGCTCATGGCTGTAATCCAACATCCCGACGCCGCCACGCTTGGCCAGCTCAGGCAGACCGGCTACCGCTTCCTGCCTGTCAAGGATGAGCTGCGTAAGAACCTCATCCGCAAGCTCAGGGCCGGCGAGGAGCTCTTCCCCGGCATCCGCGGCTACCGCGAGACGGTCGTGCCGCAGATCGTAAACGGCCTCCTGGCCCGGCACGACCTGCTGTTCCTGGGCCTGCGCGGGCAAGCCAAGACGCGCATACTCCGCACGCTTCCGACGCTTCTCGATGAGTGGATCCCGGTCATCGCCGGGCTCGACATCAACGACGACCCCCTGAAGCCCATGACGCAGATGGGCCAGCGGCGCACCGCGGAGCTTGGCGATGACACGCCCGTGGAGTGGGTTCATCGTGATCAGCGCTACCAGGAGAAGCTGGCCACGCCCGATGTGACGATCGCCGACCTGGTCGGCGAGATCGACCTCGTCAAGCACGCCGAGGGCCGCTACCTCTCCGATGAGAGCACGATGCACTTCGGCCTCATCCCGCGGGCCAACCGGGGGATCTTCGCAATCAACGAGCTGCCGGACCTGGCGCCGCGCATCCAGGTTGGCCTCTTCAACGTGCTGGAGGAGCGCGACATTCAGATCCGCGGCTACCCGATCCGGCTGGACCTGGACGTCTTCCTCACCTTCAGCGCCAACCCCGAGGACTACACCAACCGCGGGCGCATTGTCACGCCGCTCAAGGACCGCATCGGCACCGTCGTCCGCACCCACTACCCGCACACCGCCCAGGAAGGCATCGCCATCGCACAGGAGAACGCCTGGCTTGACCGCGCCTCCGGGGATTCTGGGAGCGGCGTAGAAGTGGTCGTCCCGCCGTTCATGTCGCTGATCATCGAGGAGGTCGTGCGGCTGGCGCGCAAGAGCCCGCACGTCTCGCAGGCATCCGGCGTGTCCGTGCGCACGAGCATCGCCAATCTCGAGTCCGCCGTCAGCAACGCCGAGCGCCGCGGCATCCTCACCGGCGAGAAGCGCGTGGCGGTGCGGATGTGCGATCTGCCGAATCTGGTGGCCTCCAGCCGCGGGAAGATCGAGATGACGCTGGCGGAGGATGACGCCAGCGAAGACAAGCTCATCCGCTCGCTGACAGGCGAGGCCGTGAAAGCTTTGTTCGGCGCGGTCGCCGATCCGGACGACTTCGAGAAGGTCAGCCAGCAGTTCGAGGGCAACCTGACCTTCCCCGCCGGCGACGACCTGCCGGCGGCGGAGTTCGTTCAGAACATGAAGGCCGTCGAGGGGCTTGCCGAGGCGGCCCGGCAGGTCGCCAAGACGATGGACCTGGACGCAAAAGACGAGCAGATGCTCGCCGCAGCGGGCGAGTTCGTGCTGGAGGGGCTTTACGTGCACAACCGCCTGAGCAAGTTCGACTCAGACGGCAAGGCATTCTTCAAGAGATAGGCTTACTTCTTCGCGGCCTTGCCCGCCGGCGCGGCCTTGCCGGCTGGGGCCGCCTTGCCAGCCGGGGCGGCGCCCTT
>JBGTBZ010000313.1:0-3090 GCA_041749155.1 Phycisphaerae bacterium | reverse complement strand
GGCGGGAGGGGATATTTCAGTCCCGGCTGAAAGAGTGTCAGCCGACGCCGACACGCGCCCGGCCACCCGGGCGGCGTCGATGAGCTGATAGGCGCGCCGCCGGGTCAGGTCCCACTTGCTGTGGCAGTACGCCTCGAAAGTGTCGTACTGGTCGCGGTAGAGGCCTTCGTCGTGGATGGCCACGAGGCACTCCCCGACGCGGAGGAACGTCTCGAGCCCGGCCCGGATCACCCGCTCCAGGCTGGCCAGCCGGCCCGCTTCGGCCTTGGACAGCTTCCGCCGAGGCGCGGCGGGGAGGGATCCATTCGTGTGCTGGCGGGCGGTGGCGGGCATGATGTGTGGATAACTCGTGCTGTTCGTGCGGGTTTTGCGGGCGCGTTCTGACGGGAGTCCGGGGTGATCTTGTGTCAGGAGCGTTAATGGCTCTTGCAAGCGGGCCGGGTCCGGGCGTTCACTATCAAGCGGCGGAAAGCTTGATCCGCTCTTGCTTGGCCAGCGCACGGGCCGCACGCCGTGCAGTCTCACGGAAGGTCCAGCCTTTGATCCGGCGTATGGCGTCGAAGTGCTGCTTCGTCTCGGGATCGACCGGCAGCTTGTGATCGCCGGGTCGTACGGTTTTCGGGTTGCGAATCATCGGCGTAGGTACTTTGGCGTACCTCCGCGTACGTGTCAAGGGGAAAGGTACTCAAAAGTACATCAAAGTACGTCGATATCACCGGAAGGTACTGGTATGACTTTGGTTGTGACGACGACGCCGCAGTACAAATTCAAGATCGACCCTGTTAAGAAGGAGCAGGTCGACAGCGAATTCGCCCGCTTCGGCGTCATGAAACACGCTGGCATGAACCGCCTGATCGATTGGTTTCTGGGGCTCGACGACCTCGCCAAAGGCCGGATTCTTCTGCCTCCGGTGTCATTTACCGGTGGAAGAGTCGCCCCGATCGAGGAAGACCCCCAGGCCGAGCAGAGGGCGCGGATCGCTCGTCGCGTGAAGGCCGCTCGGTCAGACCATGAACCGGAACAGGCGCCCAAAGCCGGGCGCAAAGGTCGCTAACGGCCTGGGCTACCGCGGTGCCGAGCTCGGCCTTTTCCGCCCGGCGCGAAACAAAGAGGATTCCCCGAGAGATGTCCCACTTCGCCACGTAAGTACCGCCGCCATGCAGAATTGCGCCATCGCAAAGCTCGACACGGTACTGCCGGCCCCCAACCGAAAAGGTGGTCTTGTTTTCCTTGCCCATGTTCGGCAATATGCCGTACATAGTCCTAACATGCAAGGAGATTCACCGATGCCCACTTTCGGCTTCTCAGCCGTCACCGCCGCCGGGCCCTCCCGGGTCAGCAATGGCCTTTCCGTCCTCCTGCGCGCCCAGCAGCAGGCACGGAGCCTGTCCGAGGAGGACTTCGCCGCCCTGCTCGGCATTCGTCTCGACAGCCTCACGCGATTCCTGCGCGGCGTGGCCATGCCAAGTTTCGATGAGCGCCGGGAGATGGCCAAGGCGCTCGGATACGCCTCCACGATGGACCTGGAGGACGCCTGGCGCGATGGCCGGTTCGAGATGCCCAACCGCGCCGGCGCCGGCTGGGTGCCGATCATCAACAAGGTTCCGGGCAGTGATCCCGTGGATTACGCCGAGTGGTCATTCGACTCGAGCTGGGCCCCAGAGCTGGTCAAGGCACCGCCTGGCTACGAAGGCGAGATGCTGTTCGCCCTGATCGTCATCGGCGACAGCATGGAGCCGACGTACAGGGCCGGCGACCTCGTCTTCTTCCGCCCCCTAGCGGCGAACGCGGATCCGGCCGACGCCACGCCGGTGTGCGCCAGGTGGTACGACGAACGCTGCACCTTCAAGCGGATCTTTCACGACCCGGAGCCAGGCTGGTGGGATCTGCGTCCCGAGAACCCGGCGCATCGGGCGGTGCGCGTTGCCGCTGACGAGTTGGTGCGAGTGGCGGAGGCAGTAGAGCACACGCCAGGTTACTGCACGCGGCGGGCGATCAACGCGGAGCCGCAGGTCGTGCGCGATGAGTTTTGCTCTGATTGTCCAGAGGACTGAGGGCCGTGGTGAGGATTGGAGGGCTGGAATGAAGAAGCTGATTCCTCTCGCCCTTGCCACGCTCCTGGCTGGCGGAATGCTCGTCAGCTGTGATGACGCTAGCTCCGAGGTCCCTCCGCAATACGAGGGCCGTTCACTGACCGAGTGGACAGGTGACGCGAACGACCTTGATCCAGCGACGCGCCTTTACGCGCTTATCCGCATCGCCACGGCGGCACAATCCCAGATGAAGGGCAGCGACGACTTCGCTGAAGTCATTGATGAGCGAATTGGGGCGAACGATCTGCTCGCGCTACTGGCCGCGGCATCTACGGACTATCCACCGACTTCATCGAGGGACGAGGGATACAGCAGAATTGCTGATGCTGTAGTCGCCTACGTGAACTCGCCAGCCATGCCGGATCGCGAACTGACAGAAGTGGTTCTTACTGCGCAATTCTGTAACCGCACCGGACGCACGCGGATCGCACGCGCCGTCGCCTCTCGGTGGAATGAGCCGGACGAGAGTGCCGTCCGGTGGCGGGAACGACTTGACGCCGATCACATTCCCCTCAGCATGATCGCTCGGGCTATCGCGCCGACGCCTGCCGACGAAACGGCCATGTTCGGGCGGACGGTCCTTCGATCTAACGGACTTTTGGACTTCCCGCGGGAGTACCAGCGGATGACGGTAAGCCAGGCCGATGTAGACCGCATTCGCTCGACTCGCGATCGAGCCGCAGCCAACCTTCGACGTATCGATCAATGGCTGGAGGAGCCCGATCTTTCAGAAGAGGCGCGGCGAGAGCTTCTCGAACTGAGGAGCGAAGCTGAGCGCAGCCTGGGCAATCTCAACAAGATGGCGGAGGCACTGGTACCCGAAGACGCTAACAAGCCGCAGTAGATGACTTGATATGCGCCTCTTCCTCCTCATCCTCGCCGCAGCCCTCCTGCCCGCCTTGGTCCCGGCGGCGTGGTTCTGGCCGGTCTACCTGGTGGCGGTGCTGGCCCTGCTGGCGGAGCTCACGCGGGAGCCGGAGCGGCGGGCACCGCGGCC
>JBGTBZ010000312.1:0-13832 GCA_041749155.1 Phycisphaerae bacterium | reverse complement strand
TGTCGTGGCTGTAGATGTCCACCAGCTCGAAGCGGCGGAAGTCCACCGGGTCGGGCCCGGTGCTCCAGACCGCCCCGAAGGTCTCCGGATACGTGACTCCCAGCCAAAGCGAGCTCCATCCCCCGCTGCTGTGAC
Source organism: Phycisphaerae bacterium (assembly GCA_041749155.1). Taxonomy (GTDB): domain Bacteria; phylum Planctomycetota; class Phycisphaerae; order Tepidisphaerales; family Tepidisphaeraceae; genus JAEZED01. The sequence goes on along the minus strand of JBGTBZ010000312.1, from coordinate 13,697 downwards.
CGCTGGCGATGCGGGCCCACGGCTCGCGGATCAGCGGAAACTGGGCCTCGATCGCAGGAATCAACTCCTCGATCAGCGCCTGCCCCGCCGGCCCGTTTACGCGGCTGTCGCAGAAGAGAGTGTGCCCGTTGGGGCTTTCAGGGTCCAGCACGATGATGAAGGCCCGCCGGCGCAGCTCACCCCAGTCGCCGCCGGTCCGCCGAATGTACTCCGCCGCGCCGTCATGCCGGCCGGAGAAGCCGGGGACCTCGTAGACGGCGGCGTACTGCTTGTTCGGGTCGTAATCGATCGGCAGGACGACGCCGGCGTTGAGCTTCACAGGCCGCTCATCCCCGTGATGCTGGCGGCGAAAGTCAGTAAGGAGCTTTGACTCGATGCTGACTTCCCGAAGCTGCTCGTGCTGAGGAAACTCGAAGCCGCTGGTGACGTTGGAAAGCTCCAGCTCGACCACGACGTTCGCGCCGGGCCGGACCTCGAACTCCATCGGGGCGCTGTAGAGATTGCCCTCCTCCCGCCGCCAGACGCTCTCGGTGCGCTGGCCATCGAAGATCGCCTGCGCCTTGTACCGTCCCGGCGGCAATTGGCTCGGCGGATGCGGAAACGCGTTTGGGAAGCTTGTGTCCGGCCCGATGACAGTAACTTCGCCGGGCTTCCAGTCAGTCACATCGCGGCCGAACATCGGCTGGGGGTCCTGCCAGAAGGGCCCATCAGCGGGGTCCTGCCGCCAGACGCTCTCGCCCTCGCGGATCAGGAAGACGACCAGCCGCCCGCTGGCAGGATCCGGGCGCAGGCCGGGCTTATATGTGACCGAAAAACTGACGTCCTGGGCCGGAGCCGGGGACGCGAGCAGCAGCAGGACCAAGGCCGAAACAGCCAGGCGAAGCGAATGAGGCATTCCGCCATGGTAGCCAAAGAGGCGATCTTTACTCAGCGCCGGAGGCCACGGTCGTCTGGACCTCCGTCGGGGCCACGATCACCTGGCAAAGCTCCGCGGGTGTCTCATCCAGGAGCTTCTGGAGGGTGATCAGGTCCCGGACGGGTTTTCCGGCGACGCTCTGGATCAGGCTGTTGGCCCGTACGCCCATCCCCATCAGAGGGCTGTCGGAAGTTATCCGGCACACCAGCACCCCGCCGTCGGCGGTGGTGCCGGGGGCCAGTTCCATACCACGCCAGAAGTAGCGCTGCGAGCTCTGGTCGATGCCGGGCCGCACGTCCGGGTGGACGCCCAGGCGCACCGCCAGCCGAACCTCGCGCCCGTTGCGGTTCACGACGACCTCTACGGAACGATCGACGGGGGCCGCGCCGACAACACGCACGAAAGTCGCCTCGTTGCTGACGGCCTGGCCGTTTACACGCACCAGGATGTCCCCCTGCTGGATCAGGCCGCTGGCAGGCGTCTGCTCTCCCACGGTGGTGACCCACACCCCGCCGCCGGCGTGGTCGCGGACGGCGACGCCCAAATAGCCGTAGACGATGGGTGTACCCCGCTTGAGCTGCTGAATCTTCTGGCTGAGCACCGCGTCGGCGGGGATGGCAAAACCGATCCCGTTGGTCGTCTTGTGGGGCAGCACAACGGCGGTGACCACGCCGATGACCTTTCCATGGATGTCGAAGAGGGGTCCGCCGCTGTTGCCTGGATTCACCTCAGCGGTGGTCTGTATGAGGTTGGAGTAGAGGCGGCCTTCCTTCTCCGAGAGCTTGGGAAGCTCACGCCCGAGGGCGCCCACGACCCCGACGCTCATGGACATGCTCCCACCCGCAGCAAGGCCGATGGGATTGCCCAGGGCGATGGTCCACTGCCCGCGTACGGTTTCGGCGGGGTCTGCGAAAGTGACCGCGGGAAGCTTCGCGGGAATCTTGAGGATGGCCAGATCGCTGCGAGGATCGGAGCCGATCACCAGCGCGCAGTAGGTGCGGCCGTCATCGGTCGTGACGTAAAGCTGGCGTGCGTCACGGATTACATGTTCGTTGGTGAGGATGAACCCGTCTTCATCGACACAGAATCCGGTGCCGACGATGCGGCTTGTGCCCTGAAGCAGGCGCTCAAGCAAGGCGCCGGTCAGCTCCGCGGAGCGAGCGGGGACACTGGCGGAGGCGGGTTCAGCGCTGGCGGTGATGGCGACCACCGACGGGGCCACTCGCCTTGCGACCTCGCGGAACTGCCTTTCGAGCCCCGCCAGATCGACGGTGTCGCTGCGGGCGGTAAAGCGGATGGCCTTGGTATCCGCTGCGACCGTCGGGGGGGTGGCGGCAAGGCCGAGCAGGGTTATGAGACCCAGCAGCAGGCCGACGGCGGCGCTGGAACGCCCTAGGAAACGTGCACCGGGGGATCGATACAACATTCGCACCCCTCACAGGCTGGGACCCTCATGGTCCACAGTGGGTAAGGTCCCGTCAGCACGAAGCGGGCGGGCATTATCGGGGCGTGAACTCCGGCAAAATGCCGGGGCAGCACGCCGCCACTTCTGCTATTTCGGCCGGACAGGTCCCCGGCGTTAGCAGAAGGCTCGGGCATGGCGGTTCCGCGCGGACCAAATCCATTGGGATCCACACGACATGGGAACCACTGCCCGCTCATTCAGCGGGTGACTTATTCGCTTTTAGCTGGCCGACAGGCTGACTGCCCAGGGGCGCTTCCTCGAAACTCCGAAACCTTCGTTTCCCGCACCTCGGTCCGCCAGCGCCCATTACCCGCTCGCGGAACGGCGAGATATTTACCCGCATCGGGAAGTAGGTGCAACACTTCGGAGCCGCAAAGACAGCAAATTATCTCCCGGCGTCATGCGCCGTATCGACCGCAACCCGGCAGTGACCACCGCGACCCGCACATGCGGTGATCACTCGCGAAATTTTCACGACAACCGCCCCGTGCCCCAAACTTCCCGGGCGCGAGGCGGAGTCTTTTCAGCAGCGCCAGCCGGTACGGCAGGCAGCGCTACTTTATATCTACGCACAAGGGCGGGCCGGCGTTCGCACGGAGGGCAACATTATGCAATCGCCTCTTCCGGCGACTCCACCGGCTCCTCGTCGTACTCGGCCTCCTCCGCCAGGCGGCGCGTCAGGCCCTTGGCCTCGAGCACCTTCAGGCGGATCTCCTGGGCGAGATCCTTGTTGTCGAAGAGGAACTGCTTGGAGTTCTCACGCCCCTGGCCCAGGCGAGTCTCGCCGTAGTTGAACCAGGCGCCACTCTTGGAGACGACGTCGCTGAGCACCGCCAGGTCTAGCAGATCCCCCTCGTAGCTGATCCCGCGGTCGAACATGATGTCGAACTCCGCATCGCGGAACGGGGGGGCGATCTTGTTCTTCACCACGCGCGCCCGCGTGCGGTTGCCGACCGCCGTTTCGCCGTCCTTGATGCTCCCGGTGCGCCGGACGTCGATGCGGACGGAGGCGTAGAACTTCAGGGCCCGCCCGCCGGGCGTGGTCTCGGGGCTGCCGAACATCACGCCGATTTTCTCGCGGATCTGGTTGATGAAGATGACGGTGGTCTTGGAGCGGTTGATGGCGCCGGTGAGCTTACGCAGGGCCTGGCTCATCAGCCGTGCCTGGAGCCCGACATGCGAATCGCCCATCTCCCCCTCGATCTCCGCCCGCGGGATCAGGGCGGCGACGGAGTCGATCACGATCACGTCCACGGCGTTGGAGCGCACCAACAGCTCGCAGATCTCCAGGGCCTGCTCGCCGGTATCCGGCTGGCTGACCAGCAACTCGTCGAGCTTCACGCCCAGCCGCTTGGCCCATGTCGGGTCCAGGGCGTGCTCGGCGTCGATGAAGGCGGCGATCCCGCCGCTGCGCTGGGCGCTGGAGATCACGTGCAGGGCCAGCGTCGTCTTGCCGGAGGATTCCGGGCCGTAGACCTCGATGATGCGTCCCTTGGGCATGCCCGCGCCGCCGAGGGCGATGTCGAGCGAGAGGCTGCCGGTGGGAATGCCCTCGATGGCGACGGGGTTGGAATCGAGCTTCATGACGGCGCCCTTGCCGAACTGGCGCTCGATCTGCTGCACGGCACGGCCGAGGGCACCCTGGCGGGCGGCATCGGTGGAGCGAGTTGCATCGACTTCGGCGACGGTGGGGCGCGCGGAGGACTTTCCGGTGGATTTTGCCACGGTGGTGACGCTTTCTGCCGGGTATCTACCCGCTCGCGGGGCCAGAAAGCCCAGTCGGGTCAGCCGGCATGGCGGGCACGGGGCCCGCGTTCACGACTCTTAACGGCCTCAGGAGCCCCCCAAAAGCGCTGCAAAGCGCTGCGTTCAAGGCCTTGCCAGGCGTGCAAAACATTTGCACAAAGGGCGGCAGAGAGCGGCAAACGCGAGATCGCCTGTCTCCGGCGGGCCCTGAACCCGGCCCGAGCTCGGCGGCGAGTCGATCCGCCATGGCCCGGTACTGTGCGGTGCATGTTAGGACATTTCTCGACTACATGGAAGGGAAAAGTTCGGAAAATTTTCCTGCCCCCTCGGGCTTCAAAGAGCAAAAGTTTTCAACGTCTCGTACACAGGCCCCTCCGCAGAGGGCTTGCTGCTCATGAGGTCGAAGTGGTTCACCGTCCCCTCTCGACCCGGCCATTGTGCGCCGCTCAGGGCCGTCAGGACCGAGTCCGTCGGTTCACGCGGTCCGAACGAGACCCCCTTTTGCGATCTGCCAAGCGTGATGTGCGGCCAGAACCCGCGGGGCTCGGGGGCGAAGCACAGAGCCTCCATCGTCTGCGCCACCCCTTCCTGGAGTCGCCGGAGGGCCACGGCGTCGCCGGTGATGTCGGTGGCGATCAGGTGGGCCGCCCCCTGCCGGGGCTCGACGACGATCCGCTCCGCCCGCGTGGTCATAGGGCCGGACGAAGAAATGCCTCGCAGCGCCGCCTCAATCCCCGGAATGTCCGCCTCCGAGACCTCGCCAAGGAACTTGAGAGTCATGTGGAGGTTGGCGGGACGCACCCACCGGACATCCGCGAGTGCCGCCTGCTTTGCCTGAACGAGCTTCGTGATGACTCCCTTCAGGTGTTCCCGCACCTCCTCCGGAATCGGCAGGGCCACGAATAGTCGCATGGTGGGCAGTCTAGCGGTTTCTTGCCGCCAACCTCCAGTTTCAGCCGATTCCTCGTCGGGTGCCCCATGGCTTCAGGCGCAGCGGAAGCCGTGCGAGTGGCACATGGATCACCGGTAACGGCTTGCCCTTCGTGGTACCCGAAGGCGGGTCTGCATAATGCGTTTATCAGCGCTTGGGCGGGTGCCGTTCCGCGTAGCTCTTGCCATAGAGAGGCGATGAGACCACGAGTCCCGAGCTCAGTCGCTGACCCGGCTTGACCTCGACCGGCGCGGCGAGGATGTCCTGCGGGTTGGCGTAGACTACGATGTACTTGCCCGGGGGCACGTCAAGAAACTGGAAGAATCCGCCGCCATACCCGCGCGTTTCCCCGTATCGCACGGCCTTGGAGATCTCCGGGTCCCAACCCTTCTCGAATCGATCGCGACCGCTGTTGCGCTCCAGGAAGTTGCGCACCGCAGGGGTGTCGTAGACGAGATACACCGTCTGGCCGGTGGCATCGTCGTAGTAGCCGTCCGAGGCCTGGCCGACGATGGTCGCGCCGGTCTGCCCAGGCTTGAACGTCGGGGGGCCGGGACCGTACGACGGATCGGCCACCTTCCGGCCCTCCGTCACATCGTGAAGTTCCAGCCGGAGCCGGGCCCTTCCGTCGCCGAGGGACTCGCGCTTCGATGCAAACCGGTACTCGTGTCCCGCCTGGAAATCGTGCCGAAAGGTGATCAGGTTCAGGGATTCCCACGACCCCTGAAAAATCGCCGAAGCGCTGTAGAAGACCTCGATTCGGTGGGATCCGGGCAGCAGGTGATACTGGTCGGCTATTTCACTTTCTTTGCCGCCGATCAAGTCCCCATCCACCAGCATGACGTGGACGCCCGCCGAATCCTTGACGACTGCCACCTCCGTCAAAGGCAAGGACGGCCCGTCATAAACCCGGTGCACCCCGAGCTTCCCACAGCCGCACGCAGCGGCGACGAAGATGAGAATCAGCAGATGGCGAATCATGCGAATATGCCCCGCGAAGTAGAAGCATCGTCGCCTAGAAGCTCATCGCCGACTTCAGGCGCTCGTAGCGCTCATCGATCTCCTCGCGGGTGGTGCCTTTCAGGCCATCGAGCGAAAAGTCGCTGATCGTGAAACTGGCCACCACTGTGCCGAACGCCATCGCCCGCTTGATCGTCGCGGGGGAGAGGGAGCGCTGGGTTGAGAGATACCCCATCATGCCGGCGGCGAAGCTGTCGCCGGCGCCGGTGGGGTCGATGATGCGGTCGGTCGGATAGGCGGGCAGCGTGAAGACCTGAATGTCCGTGGGCGTCCGGTCGTCGTGATGCCGCCAGGCCATCAGGCTGCCGTGTTCGCCTTTCTTGATGACGACGAAGCTTGGCCCCATCTTCAGTACCTCGCGGGCGGCGGCGACCATGTTGGTCTTCTCCGTCAGCAGGCGGGCCTCGCCGTCGTTAAGGACCAGGCCATCGATCTTCTCCAGCAGCTTGCGCAGCTCGTCGTTCTCGATGTTGATCCAGAGATTCATCGTGTCGGCGACCGCCAGCTCCACGTTCTTCAGGCGGCTGAGCATGTCCTGCTGGAGCGCGGGGTGCGTGTTGGCGAGGAACACGTAGCGACTGTCGAGAAACTTCTCGGGGATCTGCGGGGCCGCCTCGGCGAGCACGTTCAGGTCGGTGTTGATGCTCTCGGCCTCGTTCAAGTCCTTGAGGTAGCTGCCGTGCCAGCGGAAACTCTGAGAGCCCTTGCGCTTCTCCAGGCCAGCCAAATCCACCGGACGGCCGTCGTAGACCTCCGCCAGGTCGGTCGGCCAGTCCTCGCCGACCACCCCGACCAGCCGCACCGGGGCAAAAAAGCTGGCGGCGTACGCGAAGTAGAGGGCGCTGCCCCCCAGCACGTTGTCGCGCCGGCCGCTGGGGGTTTCGATCGTGTCCAGGCCGAGGCTTCCGGTGACGAGGAGGGACATTCTGCTTAAGGGGCTTGAGCTCAGGGATTGGCAGCCTGGGAGAGGCTTGACGGTAGCTGGCGAACCTTCACGCGGCCGCCGGTCACGGTATAGAGGCGGCCAGGGGTCAGGCGCTTGTAACGCTCGAACAACCGATGAACCGCCAGCTCGTGCTCCTCGTGCCGGTCATGAAGGTACACCATCACGCGGCCGAATACCGCATTGCGCCCACTGCCGGGCAACGCGGCGTCGATGAACTCCCGCGAGCCGCTGATCAGCTCGTGCTGCCGCACCCGGCACGCCTCCAGCACCTGGGCCGGCGCGGAGGCGGCTGTCAGAGCCAGGTCCTCGGCCACCGCGGAGGCGTGGCCGTGCTCGGCAAGTGCCGCCGCCACGCCGTTGCCAAGCTCACCATGCAGGAAGAACCGCATCGGCCACTCTAGGACTGCCCGCCAGCGGCGGCGGGCGGATGCGACTTGACGCGGTGGTGCCCGTTCGCGAACGTAGGTTCTGCGTGTCAGCACCGGACCCCGATGAGGCCGAGGATGAAGCTCGCGACGCGGGCAAGACCGCCTCCGCGCGCCACGTCGGCCTCGTGGACATCCACTGCCACCTGCTCCCCGGCGTCGATGACGGCTGCCGAAACCTCGCTGAGAGCCTGGAATGCGCCCGCCGCCTCGCCTCGGCGGGCATTACCCATGCCTTCTGCACGCCCCACGTCTGGCCGAACCTCCCACGCAACAACGCCACTGAAATCGCCGCCGCCGTTAGTCAGCTTCAGCAGGAGTTGGAGGAAGCGGAGATCCCGCTGGTGATCTATCCCGGGGGCGAGACCCGCCTGGACCACAAAACGTCGGAGGTGGATCCAAATCGGCTGCTGCTGCTGAACCTCGGCCACAGTCGCGGCGGGCGGTTTTTCCTTTTCGACACGTGGGAGAGCGACTGGCCGGCCTACCTGGACCGGACGATGATGTGGCTGATGCGGCTGGGGGTGACGCCGATCATGGCCCACCCGGAGCGATGCGAGTTTTTTTACGAAGACCCCCTGAATACCGCCGACCGGCTTGCGGACCTGGGGGTGCTCCTGCAGCTCAACTGCTACGTGCTGGATGAGAAGGCCTTCGCCAAGGGCCTCTACAGCAAGCCCATGCGCCAGGCGGCGGAGCGGCTGATCGAGTTCGACTACTACAGCTTTCTGGCCACCGACCTGCACCGTGCCGAGACGCTGGACGAGCGGCTGTCGGCGCTGGAATCGGCCCGGAACCTGATGGGCAGCGCGATGTTCCGTAAGCTGGCGAAGCGCAACCCGGTCCAGATCCTGCCGGAGTGATCCGAAATACAAAGCCGCCACGCGGCCCCTGGCAGTGGTCAGCCCAGGTTCGGCTTCATCTCCGCCAGCTTCGCGTAAAGGGCGGCGGCGGTGCGGCACCCGGCGTGGAAGGCATCGAGGTCGAACTTCTCGTTGGGGGCATGGAGGTTGTCGTCCGGCAATCCAAAGCCCACGAAAATCGTGTCCAGCCCCAGCTCACGCTTGAACAGGCTGCCAACGGGGATGCTTCCCCCCTCCCGGATGAAGACCGGGTCCCGGCCGAAGCCGATGGCGGTCGCGTGGGCCGCCAGCTTCATCTCGGGCTTGTCGATCGGCAGCAGTGCCGGCTCGGACAGGCCGTGGTCGAGGAACTCGATACGGCAATTCGCTGGGCAGCGTGCCCGCAGGGTCCGCTGGAACTTGTCGCGGATGTCCTTGGGATCCTGGTCGGGCACGAGGCGCATGCTGATCTTGGCGGACGCCTTGGACGGAATGACCGTCTTGGCCCCGTGCCCCTGGTAGCCGGCGGTGATGCCGTTGACATCCAGCGTGGGCCTCGCCCAGCGGCGCTCGAGCGCGGAGTAATCCCTTTCCCCCGTTCCCGACGAAACGCCCACGCTGGCGTTGAACTGCGCCTCGTCGAAAGGCAGCTTTGCCCACTGGGCCTTCTCCTGCGCCGTCAGATCGCGCACATCGTCGTAGAACCCCTCGACGGTCACGTGCAGATTCTCGTCATGCAGGGACGCTATCAGCCGGGCCAGCTCATTGGCGGCGTTGGGCACCGCCCCGCCGAACATGCCGCTGTGAAGGTCGGAGCTGGTGCCGGTGAGGATGACCTCCTGGTAGCACAGTCCCCGCAGCCCGTAGGTAATGGCGGGCACGCCGGGGGCGAACTGGCCGGTGTCGCTGACCAGGGCTACATCCGCCTTCAGGTCGGCGGCGTGCTGCTTCACGAACGCCTCGAGGTTAGCGCTGGCGTTCTCCTCCTCGCCCTCGATGAGCATGGTGAGGTTCACAGGCAGGCCGCCGTGGGCCTGCCAGGCCATGACGGCCTCGCAGTGGGCCCAGACGGGCCCCTTATCGTCGCTGGCCCCGCGGGCGAAGAGCTTGCCGTCGCGCACCGTTGGCTCGAACGGCGGGGACTTCCACAGGTCCAGCGGCTCGGGCGGCTGGACGTCATAATGACCGTAGAACAGCACGGTCGGCCTGCCTGGCTGGTGCTGGTTCCTGGCCAGGACGATGGGATGGCCGGGCGTGTCCATGGCGGCCGCCTGCATGCCGGCGGACTTGAGATGATCGACGAGCCACTGCGCCGCCCGCCGGCAGTCGCCGGCGTGCTCGGGCTTAGTGCTCACGGAGGGAATCGCCAGCAGTTGCTTCAGGGCGGTGACGGACTGATCCTTACGGCCGTCGAGTGTTGCCAGGACGTTGTCGAGCATGCCGCCATGTTAGAGAAAACAGGCGGCAAAGCCACGGGAAGCGGCGGGCCTACTCCGACTTTACGGTCAGCGGCGCCAGCGCCACCTCGGCCTCGGCGGCCTCTGCGGCGGCCTCGGCCTCCTGACGCATGCGCCAGAGCACCCAGAGGCTGCTGAGGCCCACGTAGAGATAGCCGAAGGCGAAGATCAGCAGGAAGGGGACGCTGACCGTCGCGTAGTTGTACTTGATCGAGATGACGATGTAGCAGCTCATATAGATGCCGAAGGCGATCTCGATGATCGGCAGCATGAGCTTGTTGAGCGTCCAGATGTTGCTCTTGCGCGCCGCGGCGCTCGTTGCCGCGGAGTTCTGACGCTCGATGGTGTCGCGCAGGTTGTCGGTGATGAAGCGCGCCTTCACCCGGGAATTCGTCGCGTACTTTGGCGTGCGTACGAACTCGTTGTGCACGTTCTTGTGCCCCTTCTTGTACCGGCTGCCCGTCCAGATCGCCTCGATCACCGCCCGCGTGTTGTTCAGCGAGAGCCCCACGCCCAGGGCCATGATGAAGGGCAGGTAGATCACCGTCTTCCAGCCGGTCCGCCGCCCGAACAGCTCCGCCTGGGCAAAGACGAAGAACGTGCTGGCCGAGCACGTCGCCAGCACGAACAGCGTGATCCCGAACATCCAGTGCGCCAGCGGATGGTCCTTCAGCGGGGCCTCGGCAAGGATAAACGCCGGGTACATCAGCAGTGTCAGCAGCACCATCAACGGATAAACCACCGTGTTCGTCAGGTGGAAGAAAGCCTCGTTCTTGATGCTGTAGGGCAGCGTCTTGCTCTTGAGGATCCGCGGCAGCAGCTTGATCGCCGTCTGCATCGAGCCCTTCGTCCAGCGGTGCGCCTGCTGCTTGAAGGCAATCATCTCCGGCGGAAGCTCCGCCGGCGCGGCGAATTGCGGCAGGTAGACGAACTGCCACCCCTTGAGCTGGGCCCGATAGGAGAGGTCCAGATCCTCCGTCAAAGTGTCGTGCTGCCAGCCGCCGGCGTCGTCGATCGTCCGCTTGCGCCAGATGCCCGCGGTGCCGTTGAAGTGCATGAACCGTCCACTGCGGTTGCGGGCGGTATGCTCAATCACAAAGTGCCCGTCGAGGAAGATCGCCTGGCCCTTGGTCAGAAGGCTGGCATCCCGGTTCAGGTGGTCCCAGCGCACCTGGATCATGCCGATCTTCGCGTCGGTGAAGTGCGGCACGACGTTGTAAAGCAGGTCGGCCGGCGGCACGAAGTCGGCATCGAATATCGCGATGAACTCTCCCGTTGCCTGCTTCATCCCCTCCGCCAGGGCGCCGGCCTTGTATCCCGTCCGGTCGGTCCGGTGCAGGTACTTGATGTCCACGCCTCGCTCCGCCCAGCGCAAGACCGCTTCCTGCGCAATCAGTTGCGAGTGGTCTGTCGAGTCGTCCAGCACCTGGATCTCCAGCCGGTCGCGCGGCCAGTCCAGTGCACAGGCGGCATCGATGATGCGCTCCGCAACCAGGTCCTCATTGAACATGGGTAGCTGCACCGTGATCCGCGGCAGCGTCTCCAGATGCTCCGCGGGCTTGTGGATCCGGTTGCGGTGCTTGCAGTAGAGGTACACCAGCACGTACCGGTGCATGCCATAGATGGCGACCGCCACCAGCACGGCGAAGTAAAACGCCAATGTGCCGTAGACAAAGAGGTTGCTGAGCAGGCTGGCCATGCTGGTTTCTCGCGTCAATCCCACCCGCCCCCGGCTGGCGGCGTGGTTCCGTTACCGGCGTGCAGGTACAGACACACCGGCAAACCGATCCGTCGGCTTAAAAGTCGGAATCCTGAATGCTAAACCTCGCATCCACCCTGTCAATCTGAAAACCCCGAACCGGGCCAGGGTCGCACCCGGCATGCAATAACCGCATCCGCCCTCGGATGCGGTTCGGAATGCCGCAATGCCCCGGTTTCACTCCGGCGTCCTGTCGGCCTCGGCCTTGGTCTCGACGCCGCCAGCCCTGGTGGAGCCCGTCTTGACCGCTTTCTTAGAGAACTGAAACCGCCTCTCGTTGCGCCGGCGGCGGAGGCCGCGGCTCTTGCGGGCGCTGCCGCTGGGGCCCGCCTCGCTCTCGTCGCCCAGAAGCTGCAGCAGGACCAGGTCGCCGCCGTCGCCGATGCGGTACTCCGAGAGCTTGATGATCCGCGTGTATCCGCCCTTGCGGTCGCCGAAGCGGGGGGCAATCTCGTCAAAGAGCTTCTGCACTACCGTCTTCTCGTTGCCCTTCTCGTTCAGGATGAACTCCTGCTCCTCATCCGTCACGCGACGGTCCTGCAGGTAGGAGATCACCTGCCGCCGGGCATGAAGCGTGTTGCGCCGGGCAAGGGTTATGAGCTTTTCAGCAAACGGCTGAACTTCCAGCGCCTTGGGGAGCGTGGTGCGGATTTTCCCGTGCTCAAAGAGCGACTGGGCCATGTTTCGGCGCAGGGCCTTGCGGTGCTCAGTGTCCCGCGAAAGCTGGCGGCCGGCTACTTTGTGTCTCATGTCCGTTGTCCGTAATCAGGGGTCGGTGATCCGTCGTGAGCAATGCGCCCGGCTCAGGCCTCCTCGCCTGCGCCGACTTCCTCTTCCTCTGCCATGGTGTAGCTCTCGGCCGCGGTGGCGGCCTGGCCGCTGCGGATCGCCTCGAGATCCATGCCCAGCGACAGGCCCATGTCGGCCAGCCGCCGCTTCACCTCGCGCAGGCTGGTCTTGCCGAAGCTGCGGACCTTCAGCAGCTCCGAATCGTTCTTCTCCACGAGCTCCCGTACCGTGTTGATCCGGGCCGACTCGAGGCAGTTGTTCGCACGCACCGACAGGTCCAGCTCCTGCACCGTCATGCCCAGCTTCTGCTCCAGGTCCGGATCCACCGCCGCCACCGACGGCTGGACCGTGGACTGCTGCAGCCGCTGCACCGCCGTCTCTGCGGCAAGCTGGTCGCCCAGCTCGAAGTACTGCACGAAGGGGTTGAGGTGCTTGCGGAGAATCTTGCCTGCCTCGACGACAGCCAATTCCGGCGTGACGGTGCCGTCGGTCCAGACTTCCAGGACCAGGCGGTCGTAGTCGGTGCGCTGGCCCACGCGGGCGGCCTCCGTCGTGTACCGGACGCGCGTGACCGGCGAGTAGTTCGAGTCCAGGTGAATGATGCCCGCCTCGGCCTCGCCGCGCGACTCGGCGGCCTCCAGGTTCTCCCGGTCCGTGTGGTAGCCGCGGCCCTTGGAGACGCGCAGGGTCATGTCGAAAGGCACGTTCTCCGTCAGCGTCGCCAGCACCAGGTCCTTGTTGATGATCTCCATGCCGTTCGGCGTCTCGATCTGACCCGCTGTGACCTCGCCGGCCTTGTTGACCGTCACGTGCATCTCCTGCGGCTCGTCGGGCTCCATCCGCACGACCAGCGCCTTTACGTTCAGGACAATGTCGGTGACATCCTCCATCACGCCGCGGATGCTCGAGAACTCGTGGTCCGCCCCGCGCAGCTTGATGCCGGTGACGGCCGCCCCCTCGATAGCCGAAAGCAGGATGCGCCGCAGCGAGTTGCCAACGGTGGTCCCGAAGCCCCGCTCGAAGGGCTCGGCGGTGAAACGGCCGTAGGTGGGGGTGGACACGTTGCGGTCCAGCTCTACCCGGCCGGGAAGCTCAAGGCCACGCCATCTGATTCGCATGGGATGCTCCTGCTGCTAAAGGTTGCGGCTCACTGCATCTCGCCGTCGGATTGCAAACCGTTGCCGCTCTCACCGTTGAGAGCCATCTGCGGTTCACCTCGCCGAAAGGCGGTTGTATGGGTTTCCGGCGCCCCTCAGACGCGACGCTTCTTCGGCGGACGGCAGCCGTTGTGCGGCAGCGGCGTCACGTCCTCTATCCCCAGGACGCGCAAACCGGCGTTCTGAAGGTTGATGACGGCCTGCTCGCGCCCGCCGCCGGGGCCCTGGACGCGGACTTCAAGCT
>JBGTBZ010000311.1:0-2202 GCA_041749155.1 Phycisphaerae bacterium | reverse complement strand
CGGCGGTGGAGCCGGAGCCACGTCGACCGGTGGCTGCGGAGGTGGATGTGGAGGGGGCAGTGGCGGCGACGGTTGTGGTGGCTGCGGCGGCGACTGAATGGGGCACGGCGAGGCCCGTCGGGGCGTTCCGCTTCCCTCCCGAGGGCCGCGAGACACAGCGCCCTCGCCGACGCGGAGAAGTCGCCACGATCCGTGTCAAACCGTCAGACCGTTCAAGTACTCCCGCAGGGCCTGGCGGCGCGTTTCAAGCTCCGCCTGGAGCTCGGTGCGGCGGGCCTGGAGCTGCTCGATCTGCGTCTCCTGCTCGTCGAGCTTGTTCAGCAGCCGCTTGTAGTAGTCGCTGGTGTTGTCCACCGTCCGCATATTCTCGCGCAGGCGGGTCTGCTCGGTGGAGATGGCGTTGATCTCCGCCTCCACCTGCGTGAGCTGCCGCTGGGCTTCGACCACGCTGCCCTGGAGCCGCGCCGCCTCCCTCAGTGCCTCGCGGACCTTCTCAGGAAGCTGCCCCTGCCCCGCGTAGGCCATGAACTGCTCGGCGGACAGGTTCTCCGCCAGGCGCACGCCTTCTTCCTGGGTCTGCTCGGCGATGACGATGAAATCCGTCCGTCCCGGCCGGGCCTCGACGCGGAAGCGGCGGGCGGCGTCGGTGGTCTCGTAGGGCTCTGGCGTATCGACCAGGGCGTAGCTGCGGTCCCAGGGATGAACCAGGACGACGGTGCGGGCCTGGTCGGTGTCGTTGTCGAAGGCGTAGGCGTGCTCCGTGCGGTACTTGCGGCTCATGTAGAGCACGCCCTGGCTGATCCGCCCGGTCAGGAGGGTGGTGCGCCCCTGCCGCTGCTCGTGGCGGGCGTTCAGCTTCAGGTCGATCCCGTACGACACCAGCCGCTTCTCGCCCGGCGGAACGTCGTTGATCTGGGCGTCGCCGGCGTATCCGCCGTTCTCCAGGACGGTGATGGGGCCCTGGAGAAGGTGTTTTTCGGTGGTGTTGGTGAGGATCACGCCGTTGAGCGGGTGCTTTTCCAGCACCGTGGCGTCGTAGATGCTGACTTTCTCCGCCTCGACGGGGTCGGTGACGATCGGGATCATGGCGCTGGACTGCCGGGCGATGTCCACCTCCCCCACCACGTATTCGAATAGCTCCCCGAGGTCCGCCGCCGAGGCCACGCTGCGAATGCTTGCGGCGGCGTCCATTCGCTCATCCTCAATCGGCGCCGCGTCGGCCGGCGCCTGGCCGGCGCGCGCCAGAGCACGATTTCCCGGGGCGACACCCCCGCCCCCCTCACCGCCAGCCGCCTGGAGCCGACGCATCTGCTGCTCGGCCATTGCCTTCTGTTCGAGAACCTCCTCGATCCCCTCGCCGTATGCCTGCGGCACCAGCGAGCGGAAGAGCTCCGGCACGACCAGCGGCCGCTGCACGTAGAGGGGCGTGTACAGGTCCATCACGAAGCTCATCGGCCGGCCGGAGACCAGCGACAGGCGCACATCCGTCCAGTCGTTGTCCGTCTGGTTCTCGACGATGGCCCATCCCTGCAAGCCCGCCTTACTGGCATCCGCCTCATCTGTCCCGAGCAAGAGCCGGTAGCTGGTCTTCCAGATCGGCGTCTGCACGACATACCCCAGCCGCACGCGGCGCTGGCCCTCGCCGGAGAAGTTGAAGCCGACAGCCTTCTTGTCGTTGTCGCGGGCGCCGGCCAGAGCATCCAGGGCGCGGGCCAGCTCCTCCTGGAGCCGCGGGTCATCCAGCGTGAATGTCGCGATCGACTCGATGGGCACGCTCTTGAGCCCGCTGCCGGTGAAGACGTTCAGGTACTGCTTCTCCACCTCCACCTGCCCCTCGCCCACGCTGCGCGTCTCCACGCCCAGGATCGTCCCCTTCACGTTGTTGTCCAGCGTGATCTTCGCCCCGCGAAGCTGGCTGAGGATGTTGGCCAGCGTCGGCTCGCCGGACAGGTTGATCTGGAAGCTGCCAAGCTGCCGGTCGATCGGGTCGTTGCTCGGGAACGTCACCGCCTGCACCAGCCCGCCGTCCATGTCCTGGAGCACGAGGCTCTTGAGCAGGTCGTTGATCTGCACCGCCTTGAACCGCAGGACCGCGCTCGCCTGCCCGTCCACCGTCCCGGCGTGCTCGAAGTACCCCACCCCCGACGAATAGAGCGTCACCGACCGCACCGGCAGCTCCGCCTCCGCCTGCTGGGCCGCCGC
>JBGTBZ010000310.1:0-7836 GCA_041749155.1 Phycisphaerae bacterium | reverse complement strand
TCAGCAGGTTCCGCAGCGTCAGCAGCAGCGGCTCGGGCTCGATGAACACCGCCGGCGGGCGGAGGTAGATGGTGCCGCTATCCACCACCGTCAGCCGCCCCGGGGCCTTGACGAGGGCCTCCGTGGCCTTTCGGGCGTCGCGGACGGTCATGACGACGTCCGGCGGCTTGCGCACGATGCTGTCGATGCCGAAATGGCTCGCCAGCAGGCGCAGCTCGGTGAGCGCGTAGAGGATCGTCATCTGCCGCGGCGGCTCGTGGCCGAAGGCGTCGCCCAGGTCGCGCTGCAGGTCCGCGAGCATCTCGACGCTGGTGCAGCGCGTGAGGCGGCGGTAGACGTCCATCCGCTGACGGTCCACCGGGATGTAAGTCTTGGGAATGAAGGAGTTAATGTCGATTTCCACGTGCGCCTCCGGCCGGGTGGGCGCCGGCTCATTGCGAAGCTGCCGCGTCGCCTCCTCCAGGAGCTGGCAATACATCTCGTAGCCGACGGTGGCGATGTGGCCGGACTGCTCGGGGCCGAGGATGTTGCCCGCGCCGCGCAGCTCCAGGTCGCGCATGGCGATCTTGAAGCCGGCGCCCAGGTGCGAGAACTCCTCGATGGCCTTGAGCCGCTTGGCGGCCACTTCCGTGACCGGCCGGTCCGGCGGAAGCAGCAGGTAGCAGTAGGCCCGGTGCTTGTAGCGCCCGACGCGCCCGCGAAGCTGGTGAAGCTCCGACAGGCCAAAGCGGTCGGCGTTGTTGATGAAGATCGTGTTGGCATTGGGGATGTCCAGCCCGCTCTCGATGATGGTCGTCGAAACGAGGATGTCCGCGTCGTGACGGATGAACCTGAGCATGACATCTTCAAGCTCCCCCTCGTTCATCTGGCCGTGGCCGACGAGGATGCGGGCATCGGGCACGAGCTGCTGCACCTTGTCCGCCATCTCCCTGATGTTGAAGACGCGGTTGTGAACGAAGTAGATCTGCCCCTCGCGCTGAAGCTCGCGCAGGATGGCGAGCTTGATGCGGTTTTCGTCGAAGCTGAGGACCTCGGTCACGATGCTGCGTCGGTCCAACGGGGGCGTGGTGAGCGATGAGATGTCGCGCAGGCCCAGCATGCTCATGTGCAGCGTGCGCGGGATGGGCGTGGCGCTCATGGTGAGCACGTCCACCTGCGTGCGAAGCTGCTTGAGCTTCTCCTTGTGCGTCACGCCGAAGCGCTGCTCCTCGTCGATGACTACCAGGCCCAGGTCCGCGAAGCGAACATCCTTGCCCAGCAGCTTGTGCGTGCCGATCACCACGTCCACATCCCCCTGCTTAAGGCCGCCCATGATCTCCTTGGCCTGCTTGGTGCTCTTGAATCGCGAGAGCGACTCGATGGCGAACGGATAGTTCGCCATCCGCTCGCGGAAGCTGCGCTCGTGCTGCTCGGCCAGCACCGTCGTCGGCACCAGCACCGCCACCTGCTTGCCCGCCTCGACCGCCTTAAATGCCGCCCGCATCGCAAGTTCCGTCTTGCCGTACCCCACGTCGCCGCACAGCAGGCGGTCCATAGGCCGCGGGCGGGTCATGTCGATCTTGATCTCGTCGGCGGCGGAGACCTGGTCCTCGGTCGGCGTGTAGGGGAATTCTGCCTCGAACTCGTGCTGCCAGTCGGTGTCCGCGGGGAACGGGTGTCCCACCTGCGCCGCCCGCCGCGCCTGCACCTCCAGCAGCTCGGCCGCCATGTCCATCACCGCTTCGCTCACCTTCTCCTTCTGCTTCTCCCAGACATTGCTGCCCAGGCGCGAGAGCGTCGGATGCCCCGTGAAGCCGCCGACGTACTTCTGGACCAGGTTGATGCGGCTGGCGGGGACGTAGAGGGCGGCACTCTCAGCGAAGCGCAGGGTAAGAAACTCCTCGTTCTTCCCGTCCTTCTCCATCGTCTGCATGCCGGTGAATTTGGCGATGCCGTGGGCGACGTGGACGACATAGTCGCCGACGGAGAGGTCGAGGAAGGAGTCGATCTGCCGGGTCGCGACGCCCTTGTTCTTGATCCGCCGCCGCAGTTCGTAGCGATGGAAGATCTCGTGGTGGGAGATCAGCGCCAGCGGCCGCTGTGAAATCTGAGACTTGAGATTTGAGATTTGAGATTCGCCCCACACGAACCCCCGGTGCAGGTAGCCGATGGGCGTCGCGATCCGCTCCGCCGCGTCGGGCACGTCCGCGTCCAGAAGCTCGCGAAACCGCTTCTGCTCGCCGGCGTTCTCGCAGAAGACCGCCACCTCGTGCGTCGCCGCCAGCTCGCCAAGCTCCGCCAGCGCCCTTTTCGTCTCGGTCTCGAAGCGCTGCAGCGACCGCACCGGCAGCCGAACGTGGACCGGCGTCGCCGAGGTGATCAGCGAGACATGCGCCGTCTCGAACTGCGTGGCCTCGACGACGTGGCGCCCGCCGATCAGGTCCAGCACCGCCTTGAGCGGGTAAAAGCCCCGCTGGTCCGGGGCCCGCTGCAGGTAGCTCTTGGCCTGCTCGGCGATCTCCAGGGGGGCCCAGAAGATGACGATCGTCTCCTCCGGCAGGTATTTGAGCGCGCTGGTCGTCCGCCCGCTGTCGAGCTTCCCTTTCAGGTCCACGAACTCGATCACGTCCAGCTTCCCCTCGCTGCCCAGCGTGTCGATGTTGACGCGCCTGATCGAGTCCACCTGGTCGCCGAAGAAGTCGATCCGCACCGGCAGCCCGATCTGCTGCAAGCCGCTCTCGTCCGCGGTCTCGAACTTGCCTGGCAGGTAAACGTCGATGATCCCGCCGCGAACGGCGTAGTCGCCGGGCACCTCCACCTGGTCCAGCCGGTTGTAGCCGTGATCGCTCAGCCACACGATCAGCTTCTCAGGCTCCAGCTCCTGGCCGGTGCGCACGCCGTAGAAAAGATGCTTCAGCTCCGAAGGATCCGGCACCGCCTGCATCAATGCCTGGATCGGCGCCACGAGGTTCGGCGTGCCCGTTCGTGATGCAAGCCGCGTTAACAGTCGCATCCGGTCCGCCACAAGCTCTTCCGACGCCTGGCCCAGCCCCCCCGCCGTCTCCAGGGCCACCAGCACCTCCGGCCGCTCGCCGGCGAACAGCTCGATGTCGTCCGCCAGGTCATCCGCCTCGTCGATATGCCCGCAGACCAGCAGGATGGGCCGCCCCGTCTGCCCCGCGATCGCCGCCGCGGCGGCGGAGATGCTGCTCCCCCACAGACCCGAAACGAGCGTGGCCCGGTTTTTTGCGGCGGAATCCGGCAGCGCGCGCAGTTCCGGCGCATTCATCAGCATCCGAACCGCCTGTGGCGGTACGGCAGTGTCGGCGGCTGGCATGGGCGGATCGTAGCCACCTGCCGGGCGGTTGAGAGGGGATCGAATAGACTGACAGGCCATGTCCGACCCACCGGACCGCCGCGAGGATGCCCTGAATGTCGTGCGGGCGCTGCGCCGCGCGGGGCACATCGCCTACTTCGCCGGCGGATGTGTAAGGGATGAGATTCTGGGCCTCGTTCCCAAGGACTATGACGTCGCCACTGATGCCCATCCCGACGTCGTGCGCGACCTGCTGGGCCACGGCCGCACGCGGGCCGTTGGGGCCGCCTTCGGGGTCATCCTGGTTCATGAGGGACGCAGCCAGATTGAAGTCGCCACGTTTCGCATGGACCTCGAATACAAGGACGGCCGCCGGCCAAGCGGCGTTGTCTTCACCAGTGCTGAACAGGACGCCCGCCGGCGCGACTTCACGATCAACGGCCTGTTCCTCGACCCACTGGTCACCGATCCGGGAGACGACGGCATCATCGACCACGTCGGCGGCAAGCAGGATCTCGCGGATCGGGTCCTCCGGGCGATCGGGGAGCCGGTGCAACGATTCGACGAGGATTACCTTCGCATGCTCCGGGCGGTCCGCTTCGCCGCCCGGTTTGGCCTGGCGATCGACCCGGGGACCTGGGATGCCATCCTGCGGTTCGCCCCCCGGCTGGCACAGATCGCCCCGGAGCGCGTGGCAGAGGAATTGCGGCTGATGCTGTGCGCCCCGACCCGCGGCACGGCTTGGCGGATCCTGTGGGAAAGCGGCCTCCTGGCAGTCGTTTTCCGCACGTTCCCTGAGCGCGTTCCGGACATCCCCCCGCGTCGGCCCGTTCTGGATCACCTGGCCACGATCGGGAGCCCCATCTCCTTTGGCCTGGCCCTCGCGGGCGCCGCCATAGAAGCCCGGATGGCGGCGGATGTGCCGGTGCGGGTGATCCTGGAGCCGCAGGAGGTTCGACAGACGGCGCTGGCCCTTCGCAAGGCGCTGCGGATCAGTAACGACGAGGAAGCAAATCTTGAGCAGGCGATGGGCCTCTGGCCGCTGATTCAGGAGAGTCCGCCAACGGTCGCGCGGATGAAGCGCTTTCTCGCGGGCCCTTACAGCGGCGATTCCCGACAGATCGTAGAAGCCCTCTCGTCCCAGCCATCGCTGCAGGAGCGCATCTCCTGGCTCCGCGGCCGCTTCGCAGAGCTGGAGCGCCAGGACGAGATCGCCCCGCTGCCGCTGCTGACGGGCGATCACCTCGTGGCCGCCGGCCTGCCTCCCGGGCCCGAGTTCAAGCGCTTGCTGGACGAGGTGTATGACGCCCAGCTCGAGGGCCGGATCACGACGGCGGACGCGGCCCTGGAGATGGCCAAATCGATCAGGTGAACGTCAAAGGATATATCGGGAGGCGGTGCCCACGTAGCGCATCCGCGTCTCATAGAGGGCCGTGTCGAGCATTGCCTGCTCCTCCGGCATGAGGTTGCCCCTGGTCTTTTCCTCCAGGATCGCCATCAGGTCGATCTGCTGCTTGGCGGTGTCCAGGTCCACCATCGCCTCTCCGCCGGCGGTGGCGACGCCGCCCATATAGGCCAGCGCCTGGGCCGCCAGCATCTGCACGAGGGTCAAGAAGTTGGCCTCCTGCCCATCCTCGCGGGCGGCACGCTGGCGGCGTCCGGTACCGAGCTGCGAGGGCTGGACACCCGCGGCCGTCGCGGCGCCTGGGGCGGGGGACGGGGATTGGGTGGGGGCCGCCTTCTGGCGCTGAGCCTCTTCGGCGAGGCGGCGCTTCTCCTCCTGCGCCTGCTTCTTCCAGTCGGAATCAACGCTGAAGCTGAGTTCGTCGGCCATGATGGCCCATTGTACGAGGCGGGAAGCAGCGGGGACGCGTTGGAAATGCCCCTGGCCACGACTACGATGCCGGTCTTCAATCCGCCGTCACCAGGACTTGCCATGGCCACGACCGCTTTAGAGGACAAGACGCAACAGGAAGATACCGCATACGAGTATCCAGTCGAGATCGAGGAATCGGGACCGGCAGCCAGGAAAGTCCGCGTCACCATTCCCCGTGAGCGGATCGAGGCCTATGCCGAGGAGGCGATGGGTGGGATCCGGGCGGATGCCGCCCTCCCCGGCTTCCGCCGTGGCAAAGCGCCGCGGCACGTCATCCAGAAGCGGTTCGGCAAGGTACTGAAGGACCAGGTGCAGCAGGACCTGTTGCGAGAAAGCTACCAGCAGGCCCTGGAACGCAACGAGCTCGCGCCCGTGGGGGAGCCGGAGTTCGACGACCCGGACAACATGAAGCTGCCGGACGCGGGGGATTTCATCTACAGCTTCACCGTCGAGGTCCAGCCGGAAGTGACGCTGCCGTCCATGGAGGGGCTGAAGGTCCGCAAGCCGAAGGTGACCATCAACGACGAGCACGTGCAGCAGGCTCTGGCGAACCTGCGCGAGCAGCAGGGATCGCTGATGCCCGTCGAGGACCGCGGCGTGCAGGAGAAGGACTACCTCATCGCCGATGTGGACGTGAAGCAGGGCGAGGAGACCATCGCCCACCAGCACGATGCCCAGCTCATCTCCCGCCCGGGACGCATTGCCGGCATCGAGGTGCAGGACTTCGTCAGCCGCGTCGAGGGCATGAGGCCGGGCGAAGAGCGGACGCTGGAGATCGAGATTCCCGCAGGTAATCCGAACGAGAAGATCGCCGGGAAGACCATCTCGATCGCGATCAGGCTCAAGGACATCAAGGCCCTGGCGCTAGCGGAGATCGACGAGGCTTTCCTCGAGAGCCTGGGTTTCGCCAACCAGCAGGAGTTGCTGGATGCCCTGCGCGAGCAGATGGTCGAGCGCGTGGACAATGACATCCGCCATGCCATGCGCCGTCAGGTGCAGGAGTACCTGATTGCCAACACCAAGTTGGACCTGCCCAGGCGGCTCACTGAGCGGCAGACGGATCGTGTCGTCAATCGGCGCACCGTCAACCTGCTGATGCGGGGGATGCCCCGGGAGCAGGTGCAGGCCAACATGGAGCAGATCCGCCAGGGCGCCGTCGCGGAGGGCATCCGCGAGCTGACGCTGGCCTTCGTGCTCAGCAAGGTCGCTAGCGAGCGGCAGATCGACGTCTCCGACGCCGAGATCAACGGGCAGGTGGCATTACTGGCCCTGGACAACAACCAGCGCCCCGAAGCCCTCCGCCAGCGCATGGAAAGCGATGGCAGTCTCGCAAACCTTTACGTGCAGCTCCGCGAGCAGAAGGCGCTCGACGCCCTACTCGCTGAGGCCACCATCGAGGAGTTCGAGCCCACCCCGGAGGAAGAGGCGCAGACCATCGAGTCCGCCGCCAGCGGCGAGAGCCAGGCAACCGAAGACGTCACGTGATTTTGGAGGGGCTGGAAGCTGGAAGTTAGAGGTTGGAAGGCCGGAGCCGACCGGGGCAATCCGAACTCCAAGATTCAAGCTCCTGACTCCCGGCTCCATCAGCCATGCAACCCCCACGCCTCAAAGCCCCCAAGGGCACGCAGGACTTCCTCCCCGAGCAAACGCGGCAGTGGCAGGCCATCGAACGCTTCGCCCGCGAGATGGCGGCGCTGTACGGCTTCGAGGAGATCCGCACGCCCATCTTCGAGGATACCGCCCTCTTCCATCGCGGCGTGGGGGAGACGACGGACATCGTCACCAAGGAGACCTACAGCTTCGAAACGCGCCCCGGATCGTCGGGCAAGGGGCGTTCACTCACGCTGCGCCCGGAGGGCACCGCCCCCGTCGTCCGCGCGCTTCTTGAAGCAGGCCGGCTCGATCCGCCGGGCGCCGTCGAGAAGCTCTATTACCTGAGCACACCCATGCTGCGCTTCGAGCGGCCGCAGAAGGGGCGCTACCACCAGCATCACCAGTTCGGCATCGAGGCCTTCGGCATCGCGGAGCCCGAGCAGGATGTCGAGTGCATGCTGCTCCAGCTCGACTTCTACACCCGCTGCGGCCTGCGCGACCTGACGCTGCACCTCAATAGCCTCGGCGACGCCGAATCCAAGGCCCGCTACTCCGCCGCCCTGCGCGAGTTTTTCGCGCCACGCGTGGGCCAGCTCAGCGAGGAATCGCAGAGGCGCCTCGAGACCAATCCCCTGCGCATTCTCGATTCCAAGGACCCCCGGGACGTCGCCGTCCGCGAGGGCGCTGCCGCCAACCTCGACTTCCTTTCCGAGAAGAGCCAAGAGCACTTCGCGCGCGTATGCTCGCTGCTCGACGACGCGAAGGTCAACTACCAGATCAATCCCAGCCTCGTCCGCGGCCTGGACTACTACACCGAGACCCTCTGGGAGTTCACCGCCGCCGGCCTCGGCTCCCAGGACGCCGTCGGCGGAGGCGGGCGCTATGACAACCTGGTCGAAACCCTCGGCGGAAAGTCCGTGCCTGGTGTGGGGTTCGGCAGCGGCATGGAGCGCCTCCTGATCGCCCTGGAGGCTCAGGGCGCGATCCTGCCCGACCCCTACATCCGCCCCGTCTGGGTCATCGCCCAGTCGCCGCCCGCGCGCGACGAGGCCCTGCGCCTGCTCCGCAGCCT
>JBGTBZ010000309.1:0-16004 GCA_041749155.1 Phycisphaerae bacterium | reverse complement strand
GGAGACCCAGAGCCTGCTGCGAACCCCGGAGGGGCAGCCGCCGGAGCAGGCCGGGGTCCTGGCCTATCACCGGCCGGTGATGACTGAGATCATCCTTGAACGCGTCGGCGAGCTTCAGAAGACGCTGCTACCTGCCTTCATTGCTGCCCGCCCTTCCCTTATCGCCGCGGGCGGAATGGCGGGCTACGCGACGCTCATGGACGCCTACGCCGCCGCCGAGCGGTCTTTGAACCGGGCCTGGAGCGCCGCGGCGGACAACGACGAGGCCGAGGCGGTGGATTCCTTGCGGCGGGCCCTGGTCATGCTGGAGGAGTCTGAGCGGCGCTTGCCCCGCGACTCAGTATGACCGGTCGGCGAACAGCCGCAGGACCGCCAGTCCGACAGGCGTGAACGCCGGTTCCAGAAGCGCCTCGGCGATCGCGGTTGGCTCCGCGGGCACCTTGTGCACGGCGACATGCTCCGCCGGGTCGAGCCGGGCGGCGAGCTGGTCGCTGGTGAGCGTTGTGCGGGCGTTGAGGATCAGCTCCGGATGCCGGATCTGCTCATCCTCAACAATCCCCAGCAGCACGATTTCCGGCACTTCCTCGGCGGACAGGCACAGCTCTTCCGCCAGCTCGCGGCGGCATTCTGCGAAGATATCCAGGAGTTCGGGGCCGGTAGGGGGCTCCAGGGAGCCGCTGAAGGGGTGGAGTCGATGCGGGTAATAGGCCACGCGTCCACCTCGCCGGCCAAAGAGCAGGAAGCCGTCGGCGGTCTCAAGCGCCGGCGAGACGCCAAGCGGGTTTGCCAGCGCCTCGGGGGGCAGATCTCGGGGGCCGTAGAGGTTCGTGCCGAGGAAGACGCGGTAGCTGGTGACGGAGAGGTCCAGATGCAGTTGGGCCTCGGTAAGCTGGAATCCCTCAAGGCGGCACATCGGACCGTCGAAGAGGTTGACAGCCGTGTCGGCACTCATGCGATCCCAAGCGGCGTCCATGGCCTGCCGTGCGGCATCGGCTTCCTGCCGGGAGCTTTGGACGAAGCGGACGTGGACGCGTCCCGGCTGCCAGCGGCCGACGGCGTGGTACTTGAGCACGGGGCCTGTTGTACCAGAGCAACGCGGGCCGCCCTGCAAGAGGCGCGGCCCGCGTGCCAGGATCGGACTGGTAAAACTCACTTCTGAACGTCCACCACAACCTCCACCGGGTTCGTCACGATGTCGAAGACCGGCGAGCGCTTGGCCAGCTCCGCCAGCTTTGATGCGTCGGCATCGCTGCGAACCTTCATCTTCACGCGGATCTGCCGGTAACCGGGCCGGACACTGCGATCCAGCCACAGGAACCCTTGCAGGTCCAGGTCGCCTTCCAGCTCGGACTCCATCTGCTCGATCTCGATCCCCTGCGCCGCCGCGTGGTAGGCGAGGGTCGTGGTGAGGCAGCCGGCGAGAGCGTTGAGGACGTGCTCGACGGGGTTGGCGCCCTGGTCCTCGCCGAGCAGGACGGGCGGCTCGGCGTTGTCGATCACGAACGGCTCGGTCCGCAGGTCATCCTCCTTGCCGGCGCCGTAGAAGTCCTTGATCGTGGAGCGGTTGTGCCCACCGCCGAGCCAGCGGTTCTTGGCACGGAACTGGAACTGGGCGATGGACGGATCGGCCTTGACGGCCTGAATGGTGTCCATGAGGGCGGTGACGTTGACGCCGTTGCGGATAGTGGGCTTGGCGGCGGTCTTCGGGGCGGTCTGAGTGGCTTGCATTGCCTGTTTCCTCTGTAGGAGTCGATTGAGCCGTGCGACGCGAACGATTCTGGTCGCGGACGAGCAAGCCATTACAACGGTGGTGCCGTCGTGCCGAAAAATCGTAAATACCTGGGTATAAGGCAGTTGTGATTAGCTGAGGCATAGGGAACTCGCTCACGACTTTTCGCAAGTCGCGAGATCTCGGGCCGGAATCAGTCAATTGGAACGCTGCAGCCTCAGTGCCTTCATGCGCGAGGCGAGGGTGGAAGGTGGCATGCCAAGCAGCCTGGCGGCGCCGCCGTCGCCAGAGTGGCATTCAGGGCGGCCAGGAGGTTGTTCCGTTCCAGTGCCTGGAGCTCCGCAAGCGTCATGACACGCCCGTTGGTGTTGGCGGTCGGGTCGGCAAAGGCGGTGGCAGTGGGCGGGGCAATCAGCCCGTCGAAGCGAAGCCGGCCGCCGCCGGCGGTGATGACAGCGCGTTCGATCACATTCTGAAGCTCCCGGACATTTCCAGGCCACGGGTAGCGGGCGAGCTGATCGAGGGTTTCGGTGGATATCGGCTCGAGGCGGCGGCCGAGCTTCAGGGCACACCGGCGGGCGAACTCCTGGGCCAGGGCGGCGATATCGCCCGATCGCTCGCGGAGCGGGGGAACGTAGATCGGAAACACGTTAAGCCGGTAGTAGAGGTCCTCGCGAAAAGTACCGTCGCGAGCCGACTGGCTCAGGTCGCGGTTGGTTGCGGCGATAACGCGGACATCGACCTTCTGCATCTCCGATGAGCCCACGGGCTCGAACTCTCCTTCCTGGAGCACGCGCAGCAGCTTGGCCTGCAATTCCAGGGGCAACTCCCCCACCTCGTCCAGGAAGATGGTGCCGCCATCGGCCAGGGCGAAGCGGCCCACGCGTTTCTGCGTGGCGCCGGTGAAGGAGCCCCTTTCGTGGCCGTAGAACTCGCTTTCCATGAGGGCAGCGGGAATGGCGGCGCAGTTGACGCGGATCAGCGGCTGATGGGCACGTTTTCCGGCGGCATGGAGGGCACGGGCGACGAGCTCTTTGCCAGTTCCGGTCTCGCCGTGGATGAGAACGGTGGCGTCGGTGGGGGCCACCTGGTGGATCTGCTCGCGCAAGCGCTGCATGGCGCGGCTGGAGCCCAGCAGGTCGCGGGATGCCGTCTCGTCAAGCTGCTCGCGCAGGTATTCGCGCTCCGCGGCCAGTGCCTGGATCGTCTGTTCCGCGGCGATGCGGGGGCGGACGTCGCGGAGGATCAGGGTATAGAAGCGATGGCCGCCGGTGGTGTAGCAGGCGGCAGTGGCTTCGATGGGAAAGGGCGGGCCATCGCGCCTCAGTCCGTTGAGGGTGCCCGGCAGCAGGGCGGAGCGAGTGGCGGGGTCGCGCGGGTCCAGGCGGTCACAGGCCTGACTCAGCAGCCGCACCGAGGCCTCGTCGAGGATCGTTTCGAGCGGCGCGCCTTCCAGATCGCTTCGCTGCAGGTCAAAGATCCGCTCCGCGGCGCGGTTTGCGACGGTGATCCGCCCTCGGGAATCGACTTCCAGGACGGCGTCCATGGCGCCATCGAGCAGCCGACCCAGTCGCTGGGCCTGGTCGGCCACCTGGCCCTCAACCCGCATCCGCCGCAGTTCGGCGGAGGCGCGGGCGGCGAAGATTCGCATGATGGCAAGTGCCCGCTCGTCGGCGGGAATCGAGCGGCTGTCGAGGACCGCGAGGTGGCCCAGGACGGTCTGCTCGTCGGTGTCCAGCAGCGGCAGGCCAAGGAAACTGACCGCGCCGAGCCGCCGCAGGTCGTTGTCGCCGGGATAAAGCTCGACAATGTTGTCGGGAATGTGCAGCAGGTCCCGGTTGTTCACGACCGCGGCACAGGGGGTGCCGGCGATGAGGTACTCGTACTTCTCGACGAAGGCATCGGCCAGCCAGAACGCCAAAGCGCTCAGTCGCTGCTGCTGGGGATCGAATTCCGTGACCCATGCCGCCGACGTCCCCAGGGCCTGCGAGAGGTGCCGCACCAGTGCACGGAAGAACGGGCGGCCGGTCTGCGCGCTGGTGCCCTCCAGCACGTGCCGCAGCGCCGCCTCCTGATCCATTTCCCTCAGTAGATGTTCCTCAGCCATGGGCGAACTGCCTGCCCGCCACCCGCTCCGGGCCATCCTAGTGTCGGTGCCGATGCATCCCTTGCCGCCCTTGCTGTGCATGCTAGCCATCTCGGCCGGCTTCACCAGCGCCGCCAGCGCTGACGTGGACTGGCTTGCGCCGGGCCGAACCTTCCAGCAGCCGCTGGCCGACCCCCGCTGGCCACGCTTCTCCGCGTCCTGGCAGGAATATCGCGACGACCCATTTCTGGACTCCGCCGCCGCGGTCTCGCTGGGCGGGACGTTTGCGCTGGTGCGGGAGCGGCCGGTGCGGCGGGCGACGCCGTCATGGGAGCTTGGGCTCCAGGCGGCGGTTTTTGCGACGTTCGAACCGCTGGAGGGGTCGCAGGACCTTTTCAACAGCGACTGGCAGGTCGGCGCTTACCTCGCGCGCCGCGCCGGCCCCTGGTCGGGGATGCTCCGCCTCTGGCATCAAAGCAGCCACCTGGGCGACGAGTTCCTGCTGCGAAATCCCGGGTTTCCCCGCGTGAACTTCACCTTCGAGTCGCTCAGCGGCCTGCTGGCCTACGACACGACAAGCTGGTCCCGCATCTACGGCGGCGGCGGTTGGCTGTTCGATGAGACGCCGGCGGATTTCGGCAACTGGTTCATCCAGTATGGTCTTGAACTGAGCCCCCCATTCCCTGTGTTGGGCGGTCGAGCTCATCCGTTCATTGCGATCGACGTGCAGCATTACGAGGCAACAGACTGGCAGGCGGACGTCTCGCTGGTGACAGGCGTGCACCTGGGCGACTCGGCGCCTGATGACCTGCGTATGAGCGTGTATCTCGAGCTTTACGACGGCCGCAACCCGAACGGGCAGTTTTTCGATCAGGACGCCCGGTATCTCGGCCTAGGCCTGCAACTGAGGCTCTGAGCGGCTATTGCGGCCGCAACCCCTGGCGAAGCTCCTCGGCCGTTGGGTCGGCATCCGCGGGGCGGAGAATGCGCTCGATGCGCCAGCGCGTTGCAAGCTGTAGATCGGCCGGGACGCCATTCTCATCGAGCCGTCCCCGGTAGGTCTCGAGAATGACCTCCCAGCCCGGAGCCTCGACGTTGTGATAGGACCTGTAGACGATTACGTTCGTTCCCGCCCCGGCTTTCGTCGGGTCGTCGCTGGCGCCTGGATCATCGTCGAGGTCCAGGTGGGCCGTCTCGATGATCGCGCAGTCAAACTCCGCCGGCAGCGCCTCGCTGGGATCTCGGATCTCGATCGACTCGGCCCGACGTCGGTTGCTGCGGCGGGCGCTGCCGGGCTGCTGCTCTGGTTCTGATCCGCCACTCTCGAAGGCGACGCGCGCCTCGTAGCGCCGCCAGTAGACCATCCGGTCGCTGCGCCGCGCCAGCACCACGGTCAGCCGGTTGCTCTGGGCCTGGATGAATTCTTGCGTGGACTCCGCGACGGTGCCATCGGGCCGGACGGGGTACAGATCGACGCGGGCGCCCTGGCGGTCGATCGACGCCAGGTGAAGCACGTGCCGCTGCACCGGCGTCGTCCGCCCCTGAGCATCCACCTCGTCGATGCGCGCGACGACCCGCGTCCCCAGGCCCCCGTTGCCCCAGGCTCGCCATGCGGGATGCTGCATGGCGCCATGAGCGTTAGCCATGTCGGCCGCGGAGCGCCCGCCCTCCATCGGGGCCGAGCGAAGGACCCGGACAACCTCGCCCGCGGGGCGGGTTGCCGGCGGCGGGGCATCCTGGGAATAGGCGACGCCGCCCAGCATCAAGCCCAGGGCCATCGCGGCGTAGCGGAGGTTTGGCACGTGGCTGGCTGACATCGCTTTGCTCATCATAACCGCCACCGGATGCAGCGGCTGGCCGCAACTGGCCGGCAAATCTCGACTTGCGGCTGCAAGGGCCGCGGATACAGTCCCCGCCGAAATGATTCGCGCCGCATCGATGCTTCTCCTTACCCTGCTTGCCTGCGCGTTAAGCCTTGCATGCGGTTCCCAGGTGAAGCCCGTTCCGGCCGCGGGGGCCTCTCTCGATGGGCCACCGAAGCTCGCAGAGCCCATTGCGCATGTCCGCCCCGTTGCGATGGCCTCCGGCGATGGCTGGACGTTTCTGACCGGTGGGCGGACTTGGCAGAGGCCCTTGGCTGACATCCGCTGGCCGACGTTTTCCGCGAGTTACCGCTTCCAGGACAATGGGCGGCACTTGGATTCCTACGAGCACCTCTCCGCCGGCGACACAATCGCCCTGGCCCGCGGGCCGATCGATGTCGGTGAGCGGACCTCTGAGCTTGAGCTGGCCCTACAGGGGGCCCTCTTTTCGGTTTTCGATCCGTCCCACGAGCAGAGCCTGATCATCATCGACTACGTCGCCGGGGCCTATGCGGCCCTGCGCAGCGGCAGGGCGACCGGAATGGTGCGTTTCTGGCACGTGAGCGGTCATGTCGGCGATGAGTTCCTCCTGGACGATCGCTATGGGATTGACGCTCGTACCCCGTATAAGTTCGAGGCGCTTCAGTTCCAGGGCAGCTATGACCTGCCGGCCGGCTTCAGGATTTACGGCGGGCCAAGCGCCCTGTTTGGCGTGAATCCGTCGGATTTCGGCAACCTGATGGTGCACGCGGGCCTCGAGTGGCGCGCGCAGGATCGTTTATGGGAGGTAGCCCGCCCCGTGGCGGGCCTTGAAGTGCAGATGGTCGAGGGGTTGGACTTCAAGCCCGACCTGTCGATCCGGACGGGCCTGAGCTTCGACCGCGGTATTCGCGGCGCGGCCTTTCAGGTACTGGGAGAGCTCTATACGGGTCGCGACCCCAATGGGGAGCTCTTCACCGACCGTGTGAGCTATGCCGGGATCGGCCTCTTCATCAATCTCTAGCCACTAGCGCGCCAGCCCCGCCAGGATCTCGCAGCCGCGGCGCAGCTTCTGGTCCTCCACCGCGTAGCTGAGGCGGAAGTGGGTATCGCGGCCCGAGAAAACGCAGCCGGGGATGATCAGCACGTTGTTCTCGATGGCCTTCTCCACGAACTGGGTTGCCGTCAGCCCCAGCCGCGGCGGGACCTCGCAGAATGCGTAGAACGCGCCACCGGGCTTTTCGAAGTTGAATGCTTCGCCGAGCGTCTGCATCACGATGTCGCGCTTACGCCGGTAGGCCGCCACGTGGTCCGCGACCGAGAGGTCCAAGGCAGTGATCGCGGCGTGCTGGAACGGGGCGGGGGCGCAGGTAAACGTGTACTGCTGAAGCTTGGCGAGCTGGTTCATCAGTTCCGCGGGCCCCGCGGCGTACCCTAGGCGCCATCCGGTCATTCCGTAGGTTTTGGAAAAGCCGCGGAGCAGGATGCTCTTCTCGTAAAGCCTGGCAGGGCTGGTGGGACGGGAGTCGTAGAGGAACGGGTCGTAGATCTCGTCGGTGATCAGCAGCAGGTCGTGCTTCTGCGCCAGCGCGACGGCCGAGCGGATCTCCGCGTCGCTCAGCACCGCCCCGGTCGGGTTCCCGGGGCTGTTGAGCATGAGCACCTTGGTCCAGGGCGTGATCCGCGATTCGACTTTCGCAGCGTCGAAACGGAAGTCGGGATAGCTGTCGACGGCGATGGGCGTGCCGCCGGCCAGCTTGGTGACCTGCTGATACATGACGAAGTACGGGTCGAGAAACACGACCTCATCGCCGGGGTTCACCAGGGCCAGCAGCGCCAGCACCAGCCCGCCCGACACGCCGCCGGTGACGACGACATCCCAGTCGCGATCGGCGAATGAGCCGATTTCCGGTTCCAGCTTCTCGCGCAGCTTGCGGCGGAGCGGCTCGATGCCCTGGGTGGGTGTGTAACGGTTGTGGCCGGCCCAGATGGCGTCGCAGGCGGCCTGCTTGGCCGGATCGGGCACGTCGAAGTCGGGCAGTCCGATCGAAAAGTTGATCGGGTCCTTCATCTTCGCCGCGAGGTCAAAGACGCGGCGAATCCCGGAGGCATCCACGGCGCGGGCGCGATCGGAGACATAGTCGGCGGGCTTGCGCATGCCTCGATTGTAAACCGGCCGGCGGCGCGTGGCGGGGCGGGCGGGTATAGTCTGCCATGCCCGGCGGGAGCAAGGAGAAGGAGTTTCGGAACGAACTGGAGATTGCCGTGGCGTTGGCGAAGCGCGCTGGCGCCGTGGCCCTCGATCAGTCCGGCCAGGTCGAGCGGCTCACCAAGACCCACGCCACTACCTGCGACGAGGCGGTCACCGTTGCCGACCGGGCCGTCCAGCGCGAGATCATCGCCGGCCTGCGCAGCGCCTTTCCGGCGGATGGCATCATCGGCGAGGAGAGCGATTCCGGTGCTGGAATCACCGCCGAGGGGCTGGCGCCATCCGGGCGCAACTGGGTGATCGACCCCATCGACGGGACGAACAACTTCATCGCCGGCCTGGGCAACTGGGCTGTCTGCATCGGTCTGCTGGACGCAGGAATGCCGGTTCTCGGCGTCGTGTTCGATCCGACGCGCAACCTGCTCTACGCCGGCGCCCGCGGCCAGGGGGCGAGCATCAACGGGCATTGCTGCACCGTGACGGATGCGCCGCTTTCGCCCGCAAGCCTGCTGATGCTTACCAGCAATCTCCTGGACGAGCAGGGGCAATGCCCCACCTGGGTGTTGCGATGGATCGGCCAAACCGACTGGAAGATCAGGATCCTCGGCTCCGCCGCCCTGGAGGCCACCCTGGTGGGCGCTGGCGTCGCCCACGCCGCCATCACGATCAACGGCAAGCTCTGGGACGTAACGGCCGCCGCCGGCTTCGTGCTGGCGGCGGGGGGATTGGTCACGGGGCTCGATGGCTCTGCGATCTTCCCATACGACGTCACGGCCTACCGCGGGCGTAAAGTGCCGTTCCTGGCGGCGGCGCCGCAGGTGCACGGGCGGCTCGTGCGTGACCTGGCTCGTAGTTGATGCGCAAAGCCAAGCGCCGGACAACCCGGCAGTCGCAACCAGTGTCGGCTGGCCTCAAATAGACCGGCACGGGCTACGCCACCGAATTATCCGGCGCTCAGCTCCCTCTTGTTGATGCTCGAGGGCGAGCAGGTCCGGGAGTGAAGGCTCGATTTTTCCTTGTGGAAGCGCGATATCGCGGCTTCAGCCTCACTCTATTGGTCTTGGCTCCTCTGCTTCCGCTGGGTCTCAAACAGGTGGGGTTCAGGAAGGCGTCAGGCTGATCGCCACGGCACGGACGCTCCGGCTGCGGCTTCGGCCAAGCGGCACCGCAACGTCTACCTGTGAATCCGGCAACAGCGCCGGCACAAGCAGCGGGTGCGATTCCTGGACTGCTTCGTAGGCAAAGCCGCCGGGGTAGCGGCTCAGGAACAGGTGGGGGACCTTCACGTTCGGGTGCGGCGGCTCGGCAACGCCGGGGATCAGCGACTTCACATCCTGTGAAGCCATTGCGTCCCGCGAGGGCTCGAACACCGCCGTGGTGTAAACGCCGTCGATCTTCGCGGAGACCAACAGCATGCCGTCGGTCGAGGGCTCCTGGTCATCAACCCGCAGCAACTCGATCGGGTCCTTCGCAGTGCGGAGCTGGCGAATGTGCGGGATGATAGATTCGCCGCGGCGCTCGACGAACTCGACCTCCAGCCGATCCCAGAGCAGGGCCTGCTCGTCTGAAGCCTCATGCGCGCCGCGAGAGGCCGAAAGAACGTCATACTCCGTGAGGAGGCCTCCGAGCGGCGTCTTAGCGTCGACGCTGATGCCGAAATAGTTACCGACGGACGAGGCCATCCGCGTCGGCGGACGCAGGTGGTCGAAGAACAGGTAGCCGGCTCCCATCCACAGAGAGGCAGCCAGGAGCAATCCAGCGGCCTGACGCCAAGTCACATCGATCCGGAAATCCAAGCTGAAGCCGCCCCCCGAGCCGCCCATGGCGGCGACTGGAGTCATGGCCGATGGGAGCAGCGCTATCAGAGGTACGACAAACTGTCGTCGCAGCGAAGCGTCGAGATCCGCGTCGAGCCGGTGAGTGTTCGAGGATGGGCCTCCAGTGCGAGCCATGGATCTTTCTGTAGTCCTTATGTCACTTCGGGACGCCAGGCGGGAAGGAAAATTTCAGCTAGCGCCCGCCTGGCCCGATAAGAGGCTTCGCTTAACGCGACTTTCGTCCAGCGGGTCGGCCTCGACCGCCTCTGAATCGTCTGGACGGGCCTGAGGTGGCGTGGGACGGGGCGATCCAGCATCCTTCGGCCCGCCTGGATTTACCGGCTCCAGCAGCTCCCGCATACGCTCGCGGCCGCGCCGAATGTGGCTGGCGACCGTATTTTCCCGCATCTCCAGGGCCACCGCGATCTCCGCCTGCGTCAGTCCGGCCACCACGTTCATCAGCAGGCACGTCCGCCAGATGGGTTTGATCCGCTCCAGGGCCTTGGCGACGCGGTCGTCGAACGCCTCCTGCCAGGCCGGCACTTCACCGACCAGGGCGGCGTTTTCCACCTCCGAGTTCTGCTCGTGATTCGACCGTTCCCGGCCCAGATCAGCAGGATCCATCCCCTCCGACCGCCGCTTGGACATTCGGTGCCGTCGGCGAGTGTAGTTGGAGGCTACGTTCCGGACGAAACGCCCCAGCCAAGCACAGAAAGCGGACCCATCAGCTTCGATCTCCCCGCTCGGCTGGAACTTCTGCCGCTTTCCGAAGGCGAGCATGGCCGCCTCCTGCAGCACATCGTCCGCATCCGCCGCCCGGCCGGTGAGGCCTGCGGCCAGCAGCCAGAGTCGGCGGTGCTCGCGAACGTAAAGCGAGTCAAAGCCGTCCTTTGTGAGTCCGCCGCCAGGTGCGGGGATCAATTCCATGCCAGAAACACGAGCCGCCGGCACAGGAGGCCGGCCGCCTGTTTCTGAGGAGGATCGAGGCTCAAACGCTGGCATTGAGGCCCAAGGGCCGTTCTCAGGAGCTATGTCCGCGCAAGCACCGTCCCCGTGCATTAGCGGCGATGGGTGGGGGTATAACTGTCGCAATCATAGCGTGATTTCCGCAGTCGAGCCGACCGGGCGGCGAAGCCAGGCGGAGGTTTTCCGGGTCCGGTAAGGGGATGAAACCTCAAGGCGGGCCTCAGTATGCCCGACCCAAGGAAGCGTGTGGTCATTCTTTACATCACGCCGGCCGACGCACCAGCCGGGATATCGGCCGATGCGCAAGGAAGAGCGGTTCCAGACGAACCTGCTGTCGACGAATCTCGGCGAGGTCGTGGATGTTTCGGGGTCGGGCGTCCGGATTCGCTGCAACGGCCGTCCGGGGCTGACGGTCGGCCAGGTCGTGCCGCTGACGATTCGCTCGCCGCAGTGCAAGGTGGTAGTGCACAGCCGCGTGGTCCGCACGGGCCGCGGCAATGCCCAGGAGGGTCGCGGCCAGCATGCCAGCTTCCAGTTCCTGGACGCTAAGCCCGGTCTTCGGGCCGCGATCGCCCACCTGGGCCGCTTCGGGTTCATTCCGAATCTGGATTACTCCGGTGGCGAGAACGACACCCCCTCGGGCGGCAAGCGCAGCATCCGACCCAGGCGGAAGCTGGCAGACTATTACGGCATGCTGGGAGTGGGGCCCCGGGCCAGCGCCGATGAAATCCGGCGGGCCTATCACCAGCTTGCCAAGCAGCATCATCCCGACCACACGCGCGACACGGAATCAGTGGGTATGTTCGAGGCGCTGGTCGAAGCCTACAAGGTCCTTCGCGACCCGGAGCAGCGCAAGGCGTACGACACGGCCCTGGCTGAGAACCGCTCCGCCGCGTGATTCCTGCTACATCGGCTCCTGATCAACGGTGCGGTCGTAAATCTCCAGGAGCTTGGCCTTGTCAAAGATCATCTCCTGCCGCGTCAGGCCGACGATGTCGTAGATGCTCGTCAGCTCGATGGCATCTACGGGACAGGCCTCCTCGCACATCCCGCAGTAGATGCAGCGCAGCTCGTCGATGTCGAACTTGATCGGGTACTTCTCCCGGTCCGGCCACGGGCTCTCGCCGGCCTCGATGTGGATGCAGTTGGCCGGGCAGGCGGTCGAGCACATGAAGCAGGCGACGCACTTGACCCGGCCTTCCTCGTCCTTGTTGAGGCGGTGCACGCCGCGGTAGATGTCCAGCTTCATGCCCCCCTTTTCGACATCCAGGTCCTCGCGGCGCTCTTCGGGATACTGGATGACGCGGTGCTCGTCCTTGACGAGCACGTTGAACATGTGCCGCATGGTCGTGCCCAGCCCGGCGAATACCTGCGGAAGGTAAAACTGGTCCGAGAGCGTCAGTTTCGGCTCGGTGATCGTGACGTAATCGCGGGCCTTGGAGCGGTTCTTTGGCGGCATCCGTGCAGTATAGAGGGTTTTAGTGTGCCGGGCCGCGTACGGCGACCACCTGCTCGGAGGCCATGAAGCTGCTACGCACTCCGGCGGGAAGCGCGGTCGCGCGGTATCGGCTGTCGTGGACGGCGACCCGGAGGTTCTGGTTCTGCCCGGCGGGCACGACGTAGCTGCCGGCCACGATCATCGCCAGCGCCGCCAGGTTCATCACGAGGAAGCCCAGGGCCTGCCAGCCGGAAAGGCCGTCGTAGGTCGCCCCGTCAAACCAGTAAACCAGCAGCGTCGTCGTCACGATCAGCAGCAGCATGATCGGAATCAGGCCTTTCCAAGCAATCTGCATGAGCTGGTCGAACCGGAACCGCGGCAGGCTCCAGCGCACCCACATGAAGATGAACAGGAC
The DNA here is from genome assembly GCA_041749155.1 of Phycisphaerae bacterium. Classification (GTDB taxonomy): domain Bacteria; phylum Planctomycetota; class Phycisphaerae; order Tepidisphaerales; family Tepidisphaeraceae; genus JAEZED01. Next base: position 3,503 of record JBGTBZ010000309.1, on the reverse strand, counting down.
GATGATCGCCTTCCCAAACAGCGCCGCGGAGCGCACGATGCAGACCAGGAGGCTCGTGGTGACGCTGTTGGAGCCGGCCTCGCTGGCCGGGACCGTCCAGGCCGAAAAGAGCCACTCAATCCAGGGCATGTGCCAGCCGCCCCAGAACAGGGCCACCAGCACGCAGCTTGTCGTGATCATCCCTGCGTACTCCGCCAGGAAAAACAGGGCGAAGCGCATCGAGCTGTACTCGGTGTGGTAGCCGCCGACCAGCTCCTGCTCGGCCTCGGCCATGTCAAAGGGGGCGCGGTTGGCCTCGGCGTGGATGCAGATCAGGAACAGCAGGAACGGCAGCGGTTGGGCGAACATGTTCCATGCGGGGATCAGCGCCAAATGGGTGCCACCGATGGTCGGACCCCAGTAGGTCGCCTGCCGGTCCACGATGACGGCAAGGTCCAGCGAGCTGAACATGATGATCATGACCAGCACGCTCATCCCCAGCGGAATCTCGTAGCTGATCATGTTCGCCGTCGCACGCAGCCCGCCCAGGAAGCTGTACTTGTTGTTGCTGGCCCATCCGCCGATGACGACCCCGTAGACGGCCAGCGACAGGGCCGCCAGCACAAAAAGCACGCCGATGTTCAGGTGGGCGATCTGGAAGTGATACCGGTAGGTGACCGTGAACTGCACGGGGCCCGTAAGCTGGCCAGTTGCGGGACTGATCGCCTGGGCCAGGTTCACGTCCTCCGGCGTCACCGGCTTCACGAATGCCGCGTCGTATGGCAGGTACCGCCGAAGCGCCTCGCCGGCGGAGGTGCCCAAACGCGGGCCTTCGTCGGTCTGAACGAAGACAGGCCCTGTAAGCTGGCTGCCACTCACCTCGATGGTCTTGGTGACCTGCCGGACCCCGCCCCAGGGGATGACGGCAATGGAGATGATCACGACGATGATCATCGCCGCCGGCGCCAGGGAGAAGAGCAGCTTGTCCACGCCCTTGCGCCCGTAGTCCTCCTTGACGAGGAACTTGATGCCGTCGGCCAGGGGCTGGCCCAGGCCCCAGAAATGAAACTTGGGCAGGAAGGGCAGGCCGAAGTCGAGCCCGACGCGGTTGGGTCCCAGCCGGTCCTGCACCCAGGAGGCGGTCTTGCGTTCGAGCAGGATCAGGTAGGCACACGTGCCCAGCACCACCAGGTGAAACACGAACGCCAGGATGATCCAGTGGTAGGCGGCGACGAGATTGAAGATCGACTCGAGCATGTCGGCCAGAAACAGGGGTTACTGATCGTCGGCGGGGGCCAAGCATAAGCAGCCCCCCGGGCCAGTCCAAAGAGGCCACAGCCACGGCTACAGCTCCGCGAACTCGAAGGGGCTTTCGGCTTCGTCGGCAATCTCGCCCAGCTTCACGCCGGCCAGATCACCGCCGATCTCGCCGCGGATCGCGTCCAGGTCGTGGGGGCGGCCGAGGATACGGCAGTAGAGTTCCGCCTCCCGCAGGGTGCCAGCGGGGGGCTCGGCGGCGGGCTCGAAGGCCTGGATACGGCCCTCGAAGTTTTCCCAGGCCCCATGTTTCTCCGCCCAGGCGGCGGCGGGGAGAAGGACCTCGGCGGAGCGGGTGGCGGCGTTGGGGAGGATGTCCTGCACCACCAGGAACGCCCCGCGGAAGGCAGCGGGCAACTCGCCGCCCGTCCAGTCGGACAGGTAGCCGCCGACAACCCATCCGCCGCGGAAGGTGCGGCCGTTCCTGGCCATCTCGTCCCAGCGGGCGGTGGGTCCGCCAAGCATCTCCATGACCCGCTCGATCCCGCGGCGGTTGGGGACCTTCTCGCTCTGGATGCGGAAGGTCTCGGCGCCGGTCTCGTAGTGGCGGAAGACCTCATCCTCGCCGGTGTCGGGGACGGGGCCGAGCACGAGCGTGGCCTTGGGATCCATCTCGCGGACGAGCTTACCGAGCAGCCAGGCCTCCTCGATCGCCATCATGGGCGACAGGACGGCGAACAGGCTGCCACCGCCGCCCTCTTCGGCCACCTTGTGCAGCCCATCGACGGCGGCGTCGGCGGCGTCGCCGAAGTCCGCCGGCTCCTGGATGCCGTGCTGCCTGACGAGGGCCTGGCGGAGCCGATCGGGGCTGTGGACGGCCTTGTAGGTGTAGCGGGTGTCGTTGCTGATCCACCACTGGTTGACGTCCGGGTTGTGCCGGGGCTTGATGCGGTAGATCACACCCTCGTTGTACTGGAGGTAGATATTCTCCCCCCCGGCGTCGGCGGGGGAGATGCTGCGGGCGCTCTTGAGCAGCCAGACGCGCTGCTTGAAAAGGAAGTCGCGGTCAAGCAGGGCCCCTACGGGGCAGATGTCCGCCACGTTCACGCTCAGGTTGTCGTCGAGCGGCCGGCCCGGGAAGATATCGATCTCCTCCCGGTGCCCGCGGCCCTGGACCATCAGCTCGCTTCCGCCGGAGACTTCGCGCGTGAAGCGGACGCAGCGGGTGCACATAATGCACCGGTCGTTGTAGAGCAGGACGTGCTCGCCGACGATCTTCTTGGCTTTCTTGGCCTTGTCCTCCTCGAAGCGGCTGCCAGCACGGCCGTACTCGTAGCTGTAATCCTGGAGGTAGCACTCGCCGGACTGGTCGCAGACGGGGCAGTCCAGCGGATGGTTGATGAGCAGGTACTCCATGACCTGCTTCTGGTTAGCGATGCTCTTGGGGGAGCGGGTGCGGACGACCATCCCCTCGCGGACCGTGGTCTGGCAGGTGGGCAGGAGCTTGGGCACGCCCTCGACCTCCGCGAGGCAGATGCGGCAGGAGGCGACGATCGAGAGGCCTGGGTGGTAGCAGTAATGGGGGATATCCATGCCGGCGTCGAGCGCGGCCTGGAGGATCATCTGGCCGTCCTGGGCCTCAATCTGCTCACCATCGATCGTGATTCTGGGCATGGGGCGGGATGTTAGCGGGGCGTCGATGGATTTTCAGCCGACGGGGGACTTCAGACACTGCAGCAACCAGTCGTGTCCTTGCGCATCAGGGTAGCGGCTTCCGGCTCCACGCCTATGCCGGTAAGGTGACCAGCCCGTGACACAGCCCCTCGATCAGTCCCCACCGGCCCGGTTAGCGATACTGGAGCGATTCACGAACATCGATCGACACGAGCGGCTGCCGGTGATCCTGGCGGCGCTTTACTTTTTCTTCATCCTGACCGCCCTGATGATCCTCCGCCCGGCGCGCGACGCCCTGGGGATGCAGCGGGGGATGGACGAGGTGCGATGGCTGTTCTACGGCACGCTGATCGTGACGCTCCTGGTGAACCCCATCTTCGGAGCCCTGGTGGCGCGGTTCCGGCGGATGACGTTCATCACGATCGTCAACGGCTTCTTTGCACTGAACCTGCTGGCGTTCTACCTGTTGCTGACGCGCACGCCCGAGGCCGTCGGCGAGCGCAGCGGGCAGGCTTTCTACGTCTGGATGAGCGTATTTAACCTCTTCGTGACCGCCGTCTTCTGGGCGCTGATGGCGGACCGGTTCACCTATG
>JBGTBZ010000308.1:0-2452 GCA_041749155.1 Phycisphaerae bacterium | reverse complement strand
GGCGGTGGCGCTAGGCCTGATGCTGGCGGCAGGCCACTTCGGGGCCGCCATGACGCATGGGCCCAACTTCCTCTTCGAGCCGCTGAGCCGCTCTTCGAGCCCTGGCGATGACCCAACCCGCGTCGCCTCCGCGCAGAGCTTCGAGGTCCCGGGCCCCGCCTCGCCCGACGGTTTTGCGTCAGTCCAGCCGATCTTTGCCCAGAGCTGCAACTCGTGCCATTCGGGCTCTATCGCCAAGGCCGGGCTGGCGCTGGACAGCTTCGAGTCTCTGGTCCGCGGCAGCGACCTGGAGGTACTCGATCCCTCCGACCCGGCGGCGAGCGAGCTCCTGCGGCGGATCAAGCTGCCGATCGAAGATCCCGACCACATGCCTCCCGAGGGGCGGCGGCAGTTGACGCCGGAGCAGATCCAGACGATCGAGGCGTGGGTGACGGGGGGCGTGCTGGCCAGTGCGTCATCGAGAGGGAGCGAGGAGGGGGAGCATGCGTTGCGTAGCGACGCAGCTACCGATGGAAGTGGCGCTCCGACGTTCGAAAGTGTCCCTTCTCCGGATGTGCAGGCCATTGCAGCGCTTGCGGCGACGCTGGCGCACGTCAGCCCGGTCGCAGAGGGGTCGGGATTGCTCTGGGTGAATGTAAGCTACGCCAATCCGCCGCTCGAGGAGCGGCAGATCATCGATCTGCTCCGCCCGCTTGCGGCGAACATCGCCGATCTGAACCTGGCCGATTGCCGCGTGACCGACGCCATCGGCGACCTGGTGGCCAGCATGCCCCACCTCCGCAGGCTGAACCTCAGCGACACGCCGGTGACCGATCAGCTTGTGGGCTCGATCGCCGGTCATCCGGCCCTGGCGGACCTCGTATTGACACGAACGCAAGTCAGCGACGCCGCCGTCGAGAGCCTGCTGGCGATGCCGGGGCTGGAGCATGTGTATCTCTGGGGCACCCAGGTGACACCCGAGGCCGTTGCCGGGCTCCGCGAAGCCCGCCAGGGCCTCGTGGCCGATGCCGGTGAGTTCGCCGAGGCCGAGGTACTGGTCGTAGAGCCGGAGCCGAAGTTCACCGACCCTGCAAAGGCCGAGGCCGCGCCGCTCACGGCCAGCAATGCCACCTGCCCCGTGTCGGGCGGGGCCGTCGATGCCCGCTACCTCATCGTTTACGAGGGTAAGGTCATCGGATTCTGCTGCGCCAACTGCCCGACCCAGTTCTGGGCCGATCCCGCGAAGTTTGCCGACAAACTCAAGCCCTGAGAGGACCCCGTGAAAACCATTTCCCGTCGCCGAGCGCTTCAGTGGTCCACCGCCGCACTCGCGGGGGCCGTTGCGTCGCCGTTTGTCCACGCACGGGGCAAATCTGGCTTCGATCCGGTCATCCTGGGCGACGGTGAGCACCGCTACGAGGTGCATCATGACTGGGGTCGGCTGCCGGATCGAATCGCCTACGGCAACACCCACGGCGTCTGCCAGGACGCCGCCGGCAACATCTACATCAAGCACACGGTCCATTCCTCCAGTGAGTCGGGCGACGCCATCGTCGTCTTCGACGAGGAGGGGCAGTTCACCCGCTCCTGGGGCGCCGAGTACCGCGGCGGGGCGCATGGGCTTCACTATTCGAAGGAAGCGGACGGCGAGTACCTCTACCTCTGCGACACCAGCCGCGGCACCGTGGACAAGACTACATTGGCGGGCGAGAAGGTGTGGACGCGGGCCTGCCCGATGGAGTCGGGCCATTACGCCAATGCCAGCGAGTACAAGCCGACCAACGTGGCGGTGGTGCCGCAGGGCGTGGCGGAGGGGCCGGATTGGAAGGCCGGGCACGTCTTCGTCGCCGACGGTTACGGGAAGAACTTCATCCACCGCTACACGAAGGATGGCCAGTACCTGGGCAGTTTCGGCGGCACCGGGAATACGCCGGGCCTTGTTTCCTGCCCGCACGGGCTGATGGTGGACGCCCGCGATCCGCAGAAGCCGGTCCTGGTCGTGGCGGACCGTTCCAACAACCGCCTCCAGCTCTTCGATCTCGGCGGCGGGCATATCGGCTTCGTGACCGATGAGCTGCGCCAGCCCTGCCACTTCGACACGCGCGAGGGGGTGCTGCTCGTGCCGGACCTGCTGGCGCGCGTGACGCTGCTCGACAAGGACAACAAGCTGATCTGCCACCTCGGCGACGACAACGACTTCCGCCTGCGCGGCGAGGCGCGTCAGAAGTTTATCCCCGGCAAGTTCATCGCGCCGCATTCGGCGATCTTCGACCGAGAGGGGAACATCTTCGTGGTCGAGTGGGTCGAGGTCGGCCGGGTGACGAAGCTGCGGCGCGTGTAATGCTTTCTCGTCCGGCATTCCCCGCCGCCAACGCTCCTGCACCATACAAAGCGGGGAGGCTGCCGAAGCAGCCTCCCCGTGTCTTGTCGTGGTTGTCGAGCGGCCGCGCTTAGTAGCGCTTGCGCCCGCCGC
>JBGTBZ010000307.1:0-7286 GCA_041749155.1 Phycisphaerae bacterium | reverse complement strand
GACCGACGAGCATATTTCCAACCCGAACCTATAGCGGTACGCTGGACTCGATGCCGCTCAACACACTCCTCGGCGCGCTGGTGTGGGTTTGGACCGGAACCGCGGCCGCCCTGCTGTTCGGCGCCGCTTTGCTGCACCTCGTCCCCCGCCTGGGGCCAATGGGAAGGTGGCTGGCGAACTGGTGGTGCGCCGGCCTGCCGCTGGACCTGCTGGTGACGTACTTCACCGCCCTCCCGCTGATCCTCGGCCCGATCCTGGGTGGCTGGGGCGGGCTGATCGGGGCGGTGCTCGGGCAGCTCACCGCCCTGCTCGGCTGGACGCTGGCGCACGAGATCGCCCACCGCGGCGTCTGGCGCCGCCCGCGCATCATAACCTACACCAACCGCATCGCGGGCACCGCCCCGAACCTGTTCGCCGTCTTCTGGACGGCTTGGGCGGTGCCTCTGTTCTGGGTGGTGCGCGTCATGGAATATTTCATCTACGCCCCGCTGACGTGGACGGTGAAGCTGCCGAAGTACAACCACCGCGAATGGGTGAACGTCAGCCGGCACAAGTTCGAGGGCCTCGTCGGCCACGACCGCATCTGGTGCCTCTACTGCGACTGGATGACGGGCATCTGGTCGCTGGGGTCGGAGATGCTGAGGAATGTCGAGAGCTTCTGGTGCCCCATCCGCTTCTCCAGCACCGCCAAGTGCGAGAACTGCCGCGGGGACTTCCCGGACATCGCGGGCGGGTGGATCGACGCCGGCGGCCGGATCGAGGATGTCGTCGCGGCCCTGGAGGACCACTACGGAGAGAACGGCGAGGTCGTGCCGCGCTCCTGGTGGGGCCACCCGGACCGCAAGCCGGTCCAGATCACGATGCACGGACGGCCCGTGCCCATGAGGGTCGATCGCCGTGGCGAGCCAGCTGGCGTGGCCGGCAATGGCAAGGATGCCGGCTAACTGGATGCCGCGGCCGGGCTGGCCGCTGGCCGCGTCGTTGAGCCGGGGCTAAGCCACTCGGCAATGTCAAGCACAAGCTCCCCGGAGACCGGCCGGGGGCGGGTGTAGTCATCGACCCGAGACATTCCGGTTCCAGCGTCCAGCGCATGGTCAAGAGCCGGCCGGAACTGCACAACCGCCTGCGGAGACACCGCCAGCTGCTCCTGCCAGATCGCGAAGTCGACGCTGGTGGCCAGAAGATCACGCCCGCCGAGCACCACCAAGGCCCGAAGCCCCGTATGCGCCTTCAGGCCCTCCAGGACGTCCTCAGCCGGCTGGAACGCAGCGAGGGTCCGCCATTGCTCGAGGTCGGTCCCAAGCTTCCTGCCGCCGCTGTGCAGGCCGGCGCGGCCGGTCACCGCGTTTCGCGTCGCCATCGCCTCATCCAGAACATCCTCCTCTTCGTGCGCAATGCGGCCATCCAGCCGTATGAGGGCCTCAACATGCCCAAGCACTGCGTCCATCAGCGGCCGGGCGGGTGTGGCCAGAATCACAACGCCGGCAACTGGGCGCCTCGCGCCTGCCTCTGCCGCGGTCACGCGGGCTGCCAGAAGGCCGCCAAAGCCGTGGCCGAGGATGAAAAGCCGGCCCGGATCGACATCGGGCCGGTCCCGAAGCATCGCAAGAAGCGCCGCGGCGGCTTCCTGAGATGGGGCTTGCGGGAGCTCGGCGCCGTCGGGACCAGTGGAGACCTCATCAAGGCGTACAGCGGCGATGCCGCACGAGGCGAGGCCATGGGCCAAGTCGCGCAGGATGTGGGTGGTTCCCAGGCTCTGGTTGCGGTTGTGTGGCTCGGGCATGCCCAGCAGCAGGATTACTGGGAAGGGGCGATCTCCGTAGGGGACACTGAGCGTAAAAACGCGACCTCCCGCCTCGACAGGAACCTCTCGAAAGGCCGAGGGGTTCACATAGTCGGGCTGGGGCACCGCTCGGCCGCGGGGTGTGAAGCTTACGATCCTGAACCCCGCGATCCCGCCGCCGGATGTAACAACCGCGACGAAGGCCAGTGCCTGTCGGTCCATAAATGTCGGCACCGTGACAACGCTCAGCGACGGATCTTTTGCGTCGTAGCGGATCGCGGCCTCGCCAAAGGCGATTAGCCCTCCATGCTCCTCGCGGATGAGCTGCGCGAGTTGCCTGAGCGTGCTATCGCGATGCTGAGTGTTGAGCCGGGGATTAGCCCTGCTACGGAAGTCTGCCACGTCGCCACGCAGGAAGGCGAGGATCATCCTGTGAGCGCTGGCGATCGCGTCCTGACGCGAAGCGGGCTGCGTGGTCGGTACGGTTGCGGGCTGAATCGTCCGGTCCTGCAAGGGGGTGCCCGCGGCGATCAAGCCGAGAAGCACGACAATCTGAAGGCGAATTCGAACGGTCATCGCGTGGCAGGTGGCGGAGTACCGGTTGCGGAAAAGGCATTCCGAACACGCCTGTTCAGCTCCGCAAGCCGCTCGGGAGGTTGTACGGCGTAGAACAGCTCGCGGTCCAAGAGGGCCTTCTCGGATTCTTGCTTCACCTCAGCCTCCTGCATCCGGTCGCGCCAGTCCAGGAAGACCGGGTCCGTCGCCATGGCAGCGCGGCGGGCGGCGTGCATGTCTTCGAACACCCGCCGCCGCTCCCGGGAGCTTGGGGCCGCCGCTATGCACTCCAACCAGTGTCGCTTGCCGTCTCCGAGTACGCGGTGGGCCAGGACATGTCCCTCGTGCTCCAGCCGGGGGAGGCAGGCGGGGCGCCTCCCGGCAGCCCACGGGTGGTACAGCGTGGCCGTCGTCACCGCGAACCCGGGCGGCTCTATGCTGAAGTACGACGGGTTCAGGCGGTCGGTCACCTGGTCATAATGTCCGCCGCCGATGCCATGGACGAAGAGGTCACACACACAAAGCCGCATGAAGAGCGTGAGCGAGAGCGCCCGTGGTGTCAACCGAAGCTGGTGCCCCCTGAGCCATGCGAGCAGACTGGCGGCTTCCGCCTGCCCCGAGAACACGAAGGCCTCGCTCCCGCGTGAGGACCGCAGCTCGGGCCGCCCCCCTTCCACCTCCACAGTTGCTCGCTGTCGGCGGCCGGTGGCAAGATCATCCAGCCAGAACGGCAGCTCGATCCGCCTGCCGGAAACGGCCAGGTCAGGCATGGGTCGCTCGGGGTCGCTGATGGCGGTCACCAGGCGATGTTCAGCGAGGGCGGCATTATATGCGGCTGCAAATCTGCCCGCGTCCGCACATGTGGCGCACACGAACTGGCTCCATGGCTCCGAATCCAGGAGCCCCGACAGGAGCACCGAGGTGTATCGAAGACCCAGATTCCAGTCCAGGACGTGCTGAGCGCTCGCGAGCATGGCCGGAAGGTGCAACGGCGCTATGACATCACGCTGATCCACGAGAAACGCCCGGCAGGCTTCGAGGAACTCCTGAACCAGGTGGGAGACACCCCTCCGAGCGCCCGCATCGCGGGTCAACGACAACAGCAACTCGAGGTGAGCGGGAGTTGGCGGGTCGAGCAAGCTGGTCCAGGAAGCCGTGTTGAGCCGTGGATCGTCGGTCAGCGGGGCCTGGAATCCGGGCCAGCGCAGCTTCAGATGCTTCGGGGCGTCCGTATCGACGCCCACATGCAATGCGGATCCCGCGCAGGCTTCGGCGGCCGCGTGAATAAGGGCCTGCTTGATCCAGACGCCGGGATGCTGCAACTCCGTCTGGTGGCCGGTGGCGATGAGCGGGACGTCGGAGTGGAGGCCGAGAAACGCGCGCGCAGCCCGCCGCACTTCGGCAAGCGGAACGGAACCAAGTGAAACGCTACTGTCAGCCAGCGCGGAGGCGTTGCGTCTTGCCGTCTGCAAAAGCTCTGCGGGCTCTGGCCAGATGAGCAGCGACTCATCCTGCGCGGGCGCGGCCCATTGCCCATAAGCCTGCCTGTGGACTGACGCTTGCCGGTCGTGCGGGCAGGTCACATCGGCCTCCAACAATCACGGACACGGCACCGCCGCCGCGGCCTCGTAGCTCTCGCGGAGGGTGCTGCGCAGCGGCTCTGGGATCGACTCGGGCAGCGTTGCGAGCACGTGCCGCTCCACTTCCGGCAGCTTTGGCAGCTTCTTCTCGCACAGCTCCTCGCGCAGCACCTCGAGGTAGTGGCTTAGCCGCACACGAGCGTTGTCCAGGTCTCCTGCCCGCACATCATGGCCGAAGGTGCGGTCCACGTCGTTGTAGATCAGCCGCACGGGTATCTCGCGAATCCGCAGCCCAGCGGATTGTGCACGCGGCCAGAGCTGGAGCGGGAAGGCATAACCCGGCTCCGTAAGCTTCAACTCAACCGTCGGCCCCACGCGATGGGCCTTGAACCCACAGAAGCTGTCGGTCAGTTCCCAGCCGAAGAGTTCGTTGAGGGTGGCAGTGATGATCAGGTTCACGGCCCGACGCTCTGCCGGCGGCAGATCGTCGCCAGTATAGTCGGCGCCGTAGCAGTCAACGCCGCGGGCCGGCCGGAGGAAGCGGCTGCCGCTGATGAGGTCTGCATCATCCTTCTCGATCTCGCGTACGAAGCAGGGAATCGCCGCCGGATCGTGCTGCTCGTCACAGTCCATCGTGATGACCCACTCGTACCCGCTGCGAGCTGCGTGGGTGAAGGCATCGATCAGGCTCTGGCCGTACCCAAGGTTATACGCGTGCCTCAGCAGGTTGATCTGTCCGTTGGCCGCGGCGTGGACGAGCACCTCAAGGGTGCCGTCGGTGCTCCCGTCGTCCACGAAGATCTTGTCGTGGGCAATGTCGCGAAGCTGCTCGAGCACGCGGCTGACGTAGCGGATCTCGTTGAAAATCGGCACGGCGATCAGGATGCGTGGCCGCGTGGGGTTCACGCCGGGATCGTAGGCGCACCACCGGTGTCACACGATAGTCCGCGCCCGCGTGATCCTGTCGACCACGGGCGTCAAAAGGCTCACAGCAAGCAGCGCGATGAACGGACCGAAGGAGACGCTCCCATAAAGCTGGGCTAGCGCCATCAGCGGCCCAAGCACGACCGCATAACCCACGCGCCATCGACCCGCCAGCGGTCGCAGGCTCGGTAACGGAGCCAGGAAGAACGCGATGAACAACATCGGCCCCGCCAGTACTTCGTAATGCACAAAGGTAAGCCCGACATCCCACCCGACGGCGCCCAGCCGGATCCACGGAAACTCGCTCGTCAGCGCTGGAAATGCCCCCCCCAACCCGGGCAGCCATACCCATACCGGACCCTCCCGCGTAATCGCCGCCGGTATCGGCGCGATCATCAGCGTCAGGTACGCCGCCGACAGCGAAAGCACGGGAATTCGTGCATCGGACACCCCGCGGAAAATGAGGAACAGGCCCCCACTGATGATCGCCGCGGCGCTGGCCAGGCCTATCGCCGCGGGCTGGCCCATCACGATCAGGTCCTCCATCGGCGGCATCCGGTCGCGGATGAGCGATTCAAGCGTCAGCTGCCGCCGCTCCGGCTGGTCGATGCCGACGGTGTAGATCGAGAGCCGGTCGGCCGCGGGAGGCTGCCAGGTCGCATCGGTGTTGAAGACCGGCGGCCGGACGACCCAGGCCACCGCCGCCAGTTCTGCAAAGGGCTCGCGGCGATAGTCCAGGAGATCGCCCACACCGGCCCGCTCGCGCCGGAGCATCAGATGCGGGACCAGCATCGATCCGCCAAGAACTACCAGCAGCAGCAGGTAGCAGATCAATGCCGGGTTGATGCGCCCGCCGGTGGTGCCGCCAAGCAGCCAGTTGAGCCCGGCGACGAACAGTCCCGCGGCGATCAGGGCAGGCCAGAGAATCCCCGGCTCGGGTCCATCGCCCGCCGGCGTGAAGCCCGCGGCCAGGTGCGCCGGGAGCATGGCCACCAGCAGCAGGGCAAGCCAGAGCGTGTGGGCGAGCCCCAAGTGCCTGCCGCGCCTCCCTACCAGCCGCCAGGCCCACCATCCCACTACCGCCCCCCCGCCGACCAGGGCCATGCAGAGCAGGGCCCGCCAGCCGAATGCGATGACGCCTCCCATTAGAGGAACGAGCAGTCCCACGATCTGGACAGCCACGAATCGGCCGAAGCTGGGCTCAATCTGCGCCGCGTTGGAGGTCATCGAGGTTCGGTGAGTCTAGCGGCAATTGGCCGCCGGTCGGGCCTACATGGCGTCCAGGAGACGTGCAAGCAGTCCCTTCTGGGCGTGGAGCCTGTTGTGAGCCTGGAGGAAAATACGCGAGCGGGGTCCCTCCATGACGTCATCGCTGATCTCCAGCCCCCGGTATGCCGGCAGGCAGTGGAGCACGATCGCATCCTTCGGGGCGGCCTCCAGCAGCTTCGTATCGACGGCGTAGCCACGGAATGCGGCCATCCGAAGGCTCTTCTCGGCTTCCCGGCCCATGCTCGTCCAAGTGTCGGTATAGATCACATCCGCCTTTGCCACCGCGGCGTGCGGATCGGGAATGAGCGAAAGGTTGAGCCCGGGAACCTGCTGCCGCAGCCGCGCGACTTCCTCATCGCCCGGGGCGTAACCTGCGGGACAGCAGGCGACGAACGACATTCCAAACCGTCCGCAGATTGCCGCCAGCGACCGCATCACGTTGTTCGAATCCCCGATGTACGCCACGCTCCTTCCCGCCACGTCGCCGAACTCATCTTGAATTGTCAGCAGGTCCGCGATTGCCTGGCAGGGATGGGCCAGGTCGGAGAGGCCGTTGATGACCGGCACCGACGCGTGCGACGCAAGCTCCTCCACCGTCTGATGCGCAAAGACGCGGGCCATGATCGCCTCGCACATCCCAGACAGCACCCGCGCCACGTCCCGCGCCGGCTCGCGGCTTCCCAGGCCCACCTCCGCCGGCTGGAGGTTGATCGCGGCCCCGCCGAGCTGCGTCATTCCCGCTTCGAAGCTCACGCGCGTCCGCAGGCTGGGCTTTTCGAACACCATCGCCAGCGTCCGCCGCTGGAGGATCGGCCGGTTTTGCCCGGTCCGGGTCCTCTCCTCGCGCAGAGAAACGGCCGCGTCGAGAACCGAGCGAAGAAAGATCGTGTCGTGGTCGGAGATCTGGAGGAAGTGAGCCATGACAAGGCGGTACAGTAGCAGAGCCAAAGGCCCCGCCGCACCTGGTCATGCCGCAGCGACGTTTTCATTTCATCGACGTCCCACCGCCGGATGTTGTCTGGCTGGGTGCCGCGGCACCGACATCGGGGTTGGTGCCGCAGGCGCGGGTGGGGGGGAGCGTAGAGGCGGGGGATGTGGTCGCCGGCATTGAGCACACCAGCACGGTCGCGGTGACGCCGCTTGCCGGGGAGGTGGGCCGGGTGACGGCCAAGCTG
>JBGTBZ010000306.1:0-4530 GCA_041749155.1 Phycisphaerae bacterium | reverse complement strand
GTGCCGGCTGCGCAGGTGCGGGTCTTGGATGAGCAGGAGTTCGTTCCCCCGGTCCGTCCGCGACGGGCGGCTTCCATGGCTTATCTGCGGCCGCTGCTGGCTCGAGAGCCCGCCCTCTACCGGCTCACGTTCAGCGGGCTGGCCTGGCTGACCGCGGCCCTGTTCCTGCTGGGGCTGCTGCATTTCCACGCCGCAGCCGGGTCCGAAAGCGCGCAAATGCTGGCGGGGAAGCTTTTTGCGAAGAACCAGTCGTTCACGTACGTGCCTGCTGACCCGTTCCAGTTTGTTGGCGATGGCTGGTATGAAACCGGCCGGTTGATCATTACGGCCTCCGGCGCCCCCGTGCAGGAACTTGCGCCGGTGCGGCCCATTGGCCTGCCGCTCATCTACGCCGCCTGTTTCTGGCTGGCACCCAGTGAAACACTGTCGGTGGCCTGGGCCCACTTCGTCAACCCGGTCGCGGCGGCGATGGCGGTGCTGGGGACGTTCTTCCTGGCCCGCTTCGCCGGCGGCAGCTTCCTGGGGATGCTGGCAATGCTTGCGATGGCCTCCGGCCAGGCACTGCTGGAACTGGGACATGATCCAGCGGGGCACTCCGTGAGCTTGGCGCTCGTGACCTGGGGCATGTTTCTTCTGCTGAAGTGGTGGCGCGGTGGAGACCTTCTGCCCGGGCTGCTGGCGGGGCTGCTCCTGGGTTATGCATTCACAATCAGCTACCTGAACGCCGTGATGGGCGTGCCATTGATCCTGGCCTGCGTCTTCGCATGGCACTGGCGGCGGCCATTTGCGAGCACCGTCGAGGTGATGGTGCCAATTCTCGCCTGGTGGCTGCCCGTGGCTGGCCTGCTTTACTACAACCGCCGCACCACCGGTACGTGGACGGCTCACCACGCCGTGGCAGACCTGGCGGCGATCGATGCCGACAACATCCTGCACAATTGGCCGGCACTTCTGGCCCAACTCAATGACGCGGGCGTCTACTTCCTGCTGCCGCTGGGCCTGATGGGTCTGCTGGCGCTGTGCGCGCGGCGTCTGCCGCTGGGTCTGACCATGCTTTGCTGGCTTGCCTTGCCGCTCCTGGCGTTCGCCGCGTACGCATGGGCGACATTCGGCACGGCATACCGGCCCGTCCTGCTGCTCGTCACGCCGGTGGTGCTGTTCGGGGCCGCATACGTGCTTCGGCGGGTGCTCTACGCCCCCAGTGACGCCGCTCCGCAGCTTGTGGAGGGGGAGGATCCCTACACCGGCGAGCCAGTTTACATGCTGGCCGATCCTCCGACCCCTCTCTGGCGCTCCATCGCAGCCCCAGTCGCGGCGGGGCTGATCGTCGCCGCCGCCGTCGCGATCGGCGCAAGCCGGGCCTCGGGGGAGGGGTCTGCGATGCCGGCTGAGCACCAGCGCCTGGCGAACCTGGCCGCACTAGGCGACTTCCTGCGGGTGAACGTCCCCTCGGACGCGGTGATCTTCGTTGAGCCCCCGGCGGGGTCATACGGGACACTTGAGCATCTGTCGCTCAGCGCCGACCTGGTGCTTTACGACGCTCAGGCGTTCACGACCCGGTTCGCACGTCGTATGGCGGAGCCGTGGAGCCCGCTGGCCGATGATGGCGGACCAAACCCGATACGGCAGGGGCGGCACGTTTTCCTGGCCGAGCAGTATGCAGCCCTGCCTGAGGGGGGACTTAGCCTCCAGGTGCAGCAGACCATCGATCGTTCGCTCGAGGAAGGCCGCGAGGCGTACCTGCTCATGAACGGAATCGCGGCACGGCGGTTCGAGCAGGCTCATCTGCTGCGTGGCTTTGAAACACGAACGGTGGCCTCGTTCCACGAATGGCCTCCGATCGTTCGGGAAGAGGACAGCATTGCTCCCACCGGCGCCGAATGGAGCCTTGTGCGGATCACTCGCGAGCCCCAGGTGACGGTGCCGGGAACAGTCGCGGCGACTGACCTTGGCGAGGTTGTGCGGCGTTAACTTCCGGCGCCCGCGACCGAACCCGCAGGGGCGTATAGTGCAGGCCACGACCCGCCCAAGCTCATGATCCACCCCTGGCACGACGTCACCCCCGGCCGCGATATCCCCAAGGAATTCGAGACTGTCATCGAGATCCCCTTCGGCTCCAGCGTGAAGTACGAGCTCGACAAGGCCAGTGGCCTGATCCGGCTGGACCGCATGCTCTTCTCCGCGGTCTACTACCCGGCCAACTACGGCTTTATCCCCCAGACACTGGCGGAGGATGACGACCCCCTGGATGTGCTGGTGCTTTGCAAGGAGAAGGTGGTGCCGCTGGCACTGATCCACTCGCGGCCGATCGGGCTGATGACGATGCTGGACGAAGGCAAGAAGGACCACAAGATCATCGCGGTCGCCATCGAGGATCCGGAGTACAACCACTACACCGACGTCGCCCAGCTTCCCCCGCACCGCGTCAAGCAGATCCGACGGTTCTTCGAGGACTACAAGATCATGGAGAACAAGGCGGTCGCGGTCGACGACATCGAGCTCGCCGAGGCCAGCTACCCGGTCATCGAGGATGCCCTGGCCCGCTACAGCCGCCATCGGCGCGGCGGGTTTGCATACGGCAAATAGTTGTCACCCCCTACCGCGCGTCCGGGCCCTGCCGGCGTCGCGCTCGCCCAGCCAGATTCCCGCCTCGTAGAGGATGATCAGCGGTCCGATCAGGGAGACCGTCATAATGATCACGTCCCCGGGCGTGATGACGCATGCCGCCACGACCAGGACGAAGTACACATACTTCCGGTGCTCGCGCAGCACCGCGGGCTCGACGATCCCTATGCGGATCAGCGCCATCACCACGATCGGGATCTGGAACGAGAGCCCGAACACGATCAGCATCATCAGTACCAGGCTGACATACTGGGGCAGGGTGATGATCGGGGCCGCCAGGTTCGTCGGGTTGAAGGCCAGCACCCGCGTCTGCCCGAGGTTGTCCTCCCCGCCGGGGAGCTGGATCTTGAACTGCTGGGTCAGCGAATTGAACCACATGTCCCCCACGTTCACCTGCGCCGGATCGCCTTCCAGGATAGGAATCCGCGCCACCGGAGCATCCGCCACCGCGGTGGTGGGGGCTTCGTTGGGCATGGGAATGGTCATTGACCAGCCCAGAAAGAACGACAGCGTCCAGGGCAGCACGATCCACCACGCAAAAGCGATCCCGCCGAAAAACAGGCCTATCGACATCGGCAGGTAGCGGGTCACCGCCTTGCGCTCGTGCTTGTAGAGCCCCGCGGCCACGAATTGCCAGCCTTGCCACAGGACCCAAGGCCCCGCCACCACGAACGCTGCGATCATCGACAGCCGCAGGTAAACGAAAAACGGGTCGGTGACGTTCGTAAAGAACATCTGCGGCGTGACTTCCGCCGCCTTCAGTGCCTCGATCAGCGGCCCGGCGATGTAGGGCAGCAGGAACTGCTTGGCGACGATCAGGCCCCCGAAGAACGCCACGAACACCCCCGCCAGCGACTTGATCAGGCGGGAGCGCAGCTCCTCCAGGTGATCGCCAACGCTCATGCGGTAGCGATCCGGGTCGAAATTCTCACCCCGCAGCGGGGACAGCGAGAATTGCTGGTCCGCGGGCTTGTGGCGGGGCTTGGGCGGGGCGGCGGATGACACTTGCCGGATAGTACGCGAACCGCCCGGCAGCGGATCAGGCCGCCGGCAGGCGGTCAAAGCTGACGGCGATCTTGTAACCCGCTTTCTCCGTCTCCACCCTCAGGACCCGCCCGTAGGCATCCCATCCGCGGCTGAAGCCTTCGGGAGGGAAGAAAACGGCGATGTGCTCGCCCACCTGTACCGGCGTCTGGCTCGTAGCACAGAGTCCCCCGACGCTCACATCCTTCAGGGACAGGTGCAGGCAGGGGTCGCGGCGGGCATTGACGCTGTGGTCCATCCGCCGGCCCGTGACATGCAGCGAAACCGGCTGGCGCGGGAAAATGCGACGGTCATGGTCGCCGCCAATGCGGCCAAGCACGGGCGGATCGTCGTCGTGGGTATTCGCAGGGCGATCCAGATCGTCGCCGACGAGCCGCATGGCCGGGGCGGTGCTGCGCCACGACCTGGCGCGGGACGGTGGGCTGAGAAGTTTGCTGAATGCGACCATGTGTCGCTCCTCCGGGTGCCGGGGCTGGGTTGTGGCGGCCGGCAAGCACTACGATGCCGACGAAGTTGCGCCGAAGCGCAAGGCTTCAGTCGTACTTTCGTCGCGCGGGAAGGGGTGGTTAACTTCCGGCGGCTTCTTTTGCGGGTTTGGCCCTTACGTCCGTGAAAATGCTTCCTCCCGGTACTGTTGCGCTGGTCGGTGCCGGACCCGGCGATCCTGGCCTGCTCACCCTGGCCGGGCGGGATCTGCTTCAGCAGGCCGATGTCGTGGTCTACGACGCCTTGGCCAACCCCCGGCTACTGGCCCATGCGCAAGCCGCCCGCCACATCTATGCCGGCAAGCGGGCCGCCCACCACGCCATGCCGCAGGAGGCGATCAACGACCTGCTGATCGCCGAGGCCCGGGCTGGCCGT
>JBGTBZ010000305.1:0-2495 GCA_041749155.1 Phycisphaerae bacterium | reverse complement strand
TTCAGGCTAACGCCATCCTCGACATTCGCATGCACACGGGCAACATGAGCGACGCCGATGCCGAAGAACTGCTGGGGCGGCGGGCCCTTCAGGAAAGCGAGGAAGTGCGAGGAAAGATTCTGCGCGGCAAGCTCTCCTCGGCCCAACTGCCCCTCTACTACGAGGGCATGAAGCAGTGGCTCCGAGTCCGGGAGCACTATCAGCAGGAAACCACCGACTTCAGCCTTTCTTCTTTCCATGACAAGGCTCTGCGGATAGGCCCGGTGCCGATGGACGAACTCGGTTATTTGGTCGCGGACCGCCGGGCAATGAGCAACTAACTTCGCCCGCTGAAGCAAGTCCACGTCGGGGTAGTTCGAGGCGGATTGGATTAGCCGGCGTGGAACACCTCCTCGATTCCTTAGTTTTGGTCTTGCAGTGCAGTGCTAAGTAAGCGCCAGGATCACAATTGCCGCCCGCGTTAGAAGTTGCGTCTTGCCAAGCGCGCCACAACGTTTCGGTATTCTTTCCCGCACACTCCAAGCCTCCGCTCACGTGCCGTCCATTGCTTTCGAGCTAGACTAGAAATTCGGACCTTCGGATCCCACTGTGCATACCCGCAAGCTTTTTCCAACAAAACTCGCTCTTCTTGGAACAGCCGCTCAGCTAGCGATAGCGGCGCTGTTGTGGCCGACAGGCCTCGCTCTGGCGCAGCAGCCGCCGGCCAGCCCGGTGCGTTACACCGAAGCTCGCGAGCATACGATTCGCAGCTCCGTACGCCTGCCCGGGTCGGTGGAAGCGCCCACCATCAGCACCGTAGCCAGCGAAGTGGACGGGTTAGTGGTGCAGTATTCGCTCCGCGCGGGCGACCGCGTGAAGAAGGGTCAGCTGCTGACGCAGCTCCGCACGGAGAATCTGGAACTTCAGCGGCAGGCTTCGGAAGCCGACTTGCGGGAAGCCGAAGCGCGCCGAGGGCTGGCGGAACGCAATTTGAGCCGCGCCAGAGAACTCTTTGACTCTCAGATTTTCAGCCAGCAAGAGCTGGACCAGAGCCTTTACGAGTTCACCGCCTGGCAAGGACGCATCGAGCGCTTGCAGGCGGAGATCCAACGCATCGCCGACGACATCACCCGCGCCGCCATTCACGCGCCCTTTGATGGCGTTATTGTCGCCGAGCACACGCAATTGGGCCAATGGCTAGGCGCGGGAGACCCAGTTGCGGACCTGATGGCGGTGGACGACCTGCAGGTGACTGTGGATGTTCCCGAGCGTTACTTCTCCAGCCTCACCATCGGCCGGCAAGTCAGCCTTCAGTTCGCGGCGCTCAATGGGTGGCAAACAACAGGGATCGTCGACAAGATCATCCCGCAGGCCAATGCCGAGTCGCGAACGTTCCCAGTCAAGCTGAAGTTTGCGAATCCCAAGGGCCGCGCCGCAGCCGGCATGCTGGTGGACGTTTTGCTACCAGGCAATGCCACCACCCGCGCGACCATCGTACCCAAGGACGGGGTCGTCTCTCAGGGCGGGCGGCAACTCGTTTACGTCATCGAAAACGGCACGGTTAGCGCCGTGCCTGTGGAGACCGGCGCTGGAGCCGGAAACTGGATCGAGGTGCGAGGGCAGGTCCGCCCAGGCCAACAAGTCGTCACACGGGGCAATGAGCGTCTGTTTCCGGGCCAGCCGGTGCAAGGCCAGCCCGCGGAGTATCCACTGCCATGAGCATCATTCGAGACGCGATCCGTCTGCCTGTCTCAACCGCGGTGGGCGTGCTCCTGCTGGCGCTCTTTGGCTTCATCGCCCTGTTCAGGATTCCCATCCAGTTGACGCCCACCGTGGAGGAGCCCGAAGTCACGGTCACGACCGTCTGGTTCGGCGCCAGCCCCCTCGAGATTGAGCGAGAGATCATCGAAGAGCAGGAAGAGCAGCTCAAGAGCATCGAGGGTCTCGTCAGGATGCAGAGCTCGAGTCAGGACAATCAAGGCACCGTTACTCTCACCTTTCAGGTGGGAACCGATCTCGACACCGCGGTCTTGAAGGTTTCCAACCGGCTTGATCAGGTGCCCAGCTACCCCAGCGACGCGGAGAAGCCGGTCATCAGGACCGTGGACGCCTCCAGCAACGCCATCGCCTGGTTCGTGCTGCAACCAACTGGAGAGAACCGCTTCGAGGGAGACATCGCCACCCTCTACGACTTCTTGGACGATTACGTAAAACCGGAGCTCGAACGGGTGCCTGGGGCCGCCTCGTCGGCGATCTATGGTGGCCGGGAGCGGGAGATGAACGTCATCGTCGACCCGGCCAAGCTGGCTGCCCGGCGCGTGACCTTTAGTGAGCTGGCTTCCGCGCTCGATCGGGAGAACCGCAACTACAGCGGTGGCGACTTCGACGAAGGCAAGCGGCGCTACATCGTCCGCACAGTAGGTGAGTACTCCTCCGCCGAAGAGATTGAAAACGTCGTCATCGCGATCCGCAACGGCACGGCAATCTACGTGCGGGATGTCGGCTACGCGGAAATG
>JBGTBZ010000304.1:0-5302 GCA_041749155.1 Phycisphaerae bacterium | reverse complement strand
GCACTTCCTCAAGAATCGCCCTTTGCACGTTTCCCGGCACCGGGGAGTACCTCAGCGGCTCCATGGCGGCCGCGGCCCGGCCCTGGGACATGCTGCGAAGCTCGGTGGTGTAGCCGAACATCTCAGACAGGGGCACCTCGGCCTCGACGATGCGGGTGTTTCCGCTGGCCCGCTGGTCGACGATGACCCCGCGCCGCTTGTTCAGGTCGCCGGTGACGTTGCCCAGGAAATCCTCAGGCGTGGTCACGATCACCTTCATGATCGGCTCCAGCAGCACCAGGCCCGCCTTGGTGCAGGCGTCGCGGAAGGCCAGCGCGCCCGCCTGCTCGTAGGCCGGGGGCTTGGAGTCCACCGCGTGGCTCGAGCCGTCAAGCAGCGTCACCTTCACGTTCAGCATCGGATAGTTGGCCAGCACGCCCGTCTGGAGGGCCTGCCGGCAGCCATACTCGACGCTGGGGATGAACTCGCGCGGGATCGATCCGCCCACGACCTTGTTCTCGAAGGCCATGCCATCCTTGAACTTGAACTTCTGGTCCTCGGTGACGTTTTCCGGGCCGAACGGCTCCACGCTGAGCGTGCAGTCCCCGTACATGCCGCTGCCGCCGGTCTGCTTCTTGAAGAGGCCGCGGGCGGTGGCGGTGCCGGTGATGGTCTCCTTGTAGGCGACCTTGGGCTTGCCGACGATCACATCGACCTTGTGGTCACGGGTGAGCTTGTTGCGGATGATCTCCAGGTGCAGCTCGCCCATGCCGGCGATGATCGTCTCGCCGGTCTCATCGTCGTAGTTGGCCCGAAAGGTCGGGTCCTCGCGGCGGACGGTCGTCAGCGCGTCGCCGAGCTTCTGCTTGTCGGCGGCCGACTTAGGCTCGATCGACATGCTGATGACCGGGTCGGGGAACGTCGGGCGCTCCAGCAGGATCGGGCTGCTGGTGTCGCAGAGCGTGTCGCCGGTCATGACATCCTTGACACCGATGCAGGCGATGATGTCGCCGGCCTCTGCCTGCTCCAGCGGCACGCGGTCGTCGGCCTGCATGCGGAAGATCCGGCTGACGTTCTCCTTCTTGTCACGATTGGCATTGAGCACGCGCGTGCCCTTGGGCAGCGTGCCGGAGTAGACGCGCACGTAGGTCAGATCGCCGTGCTGGTCGCTGACGATCTTGAACGCCAGACCGCAGAAGGGCTCGCTGGGATCGCAATGCCGCTCGATGATCTTCTCGGGGTCCTTCACGTCGTGACCCTTGATCGCCGGAACGTCCGTCGGCGCCGGCAGGTACTCCATCACGCCGTCCAGCAGCTTCTGAACGCCGACGTAGCGCAGCGCCGAGCCGCAGAAGACCGGGTGCATCTTGAAGGCCAGGGTCCCCTTGCGGATGGCCCGCTTGATCTCCCCTACGCTGATCTCCTGGCCCTCGAGGAACTTGTGGGCCACGTCGTCATCGATGTCGGCGCACGCCTCCAGCAGCTTCTCCCGCCATTCCTGGTACAAGCTGCGATTCTCCTCGCTGATGGGCGTCTCCACCGCCACAGTTCCCTTGTCCTCGCCCTTGTAGTGGTACTCCACGCCGCGAACCAGGTCGATCATCCCCTTGAACTCGTTGCCCCGGCCGATCGGGTACTGCACCGCGACCGCGGGCGCGCCCAGCCGCTCGTGGATGCTGTTGAAGCTGAAGTCGAAGTCGGCGCCCATCTTGTCCATCTTGTTGATGAAGCACATCCGCGGAACGGCGTACTTCGTCGCCTGCCGCCACACCGTCTCGGACTGGGCCTCCACCCCCTCCTTGCCGTCGAAAACGGCGATCGCCCCGTCCAGAACCCGCAGCGAACGCTCCACCTCCGCGGTAAAGTCCACGTGGCCTGGCGTGTCGATCAGGTTGACCTGGTGCATGATCCCCCGGCGGGCCCTGCCCAGCTTCTTGTCCTCGTTCTCCGTAATCTTCGAAGCCGCATCGGGATACAGCCACGAGGCATCGTGCTCATAGAGCCAGGGCGCGCTGACGGCGGCGGAGTAGATCGTGATGCCGCGCTTGCGCTCCTCCTCGTCGAAGTCGGTGGTTGTGGTGCCCTCGTGGACCTCGCCCATCTTGTGGATCTGGCCGGTGTAGAAAAGGATTCGCTCGGAGACAGTGGTCTTTCCGGCGTCGATATGGGCGGCGATGCCGATGTTGCGGAGGATGGTGTTGTCGCGGGGCATGATTCGTCCGAAGGATTTGGGGAACAGCGTTTTTGCTTGTTTCTGGCAGCGCCCGCCGCAGCTTTGGCTTTGGCCGGATGGGTCGCACACCTTGCCCGGCCGTGTGACGGGCATTGGGGGCGAAGCCTGATTTGTCGTAGGGATGAGAAAACCGGAGCGCGCGGCGGTGGACCTGTGCGTCGCAAGTGCCGCGAGAGTCAGAAGATGTGTGTGAAGCGCTCCATAAGCGATCGCCGCGGCCGGTGGGCGGCTCTGCCGGTCGGGTTTAATACGACCGGAACAGCCGTCAGTTCGATCCGGAGGCCTGTGGTGGCGGGTTTGGAGGTGCTGGAACCCACCCCGCAGGCCAAAGCCGGGCTCGCGGCGATCGCCGGAACAGTATCGGCACCGGAGGTGGAGTCAACTTGAGCCGGCAAGCCGATCTGGCGTCGCGGGTGCGGCCCGGGCGCACAAGCGGCAACGGAAAAATCGGCGTCAAAACCCGGCTTTTGGGCCCCCCGGAGGGGTGGGAAGCAGGCTGGTGCGCTTTTGAAGCGCCGGGCGCGCACCAGGGTTGGAAGATGGCCCTTGCGCGAATGGGCCGGCGAACATATGGAGCTGCGTGAGTGTGCCACGTGGCACACTTTGGTCCCCTCGCGACCCTCGCCCCTGAATACTCCCGCGAGTTCCCCGAATTGTGCCACGTGGCACAATTTCGAACCTGGCGCCGCCAAGCCCCCAGCGCAGGTCGATAAACTCCGGAAACCGCATGGCCCAGTCCCTCGCCTTTATCAATCCGAGCCTTTCGACGAAAAACACGGGCGACCTGTTCATCGCCGACAGCGTGCGACGCATTCTCCGCTTCGACGACCGTCGCAGCATTCACGTTGATCCGCGCAAACCGTTGTCAGATCAGCAGTTAGATCAGATCAACGCCACCGACGCGGCCATTATCGTCGGCACCAACCTCTGGTATCGCAAGCTCGAGCACCCCGGTCGCTGGATGTTTACGGCGGACCAGTTGCGGCGGATCAGGGTGCCGATCATCCCGCTCGGAGTGGGCACGACGCGTCACGGCGAAGAGGACACGGGGTTCGAGGCCGGCTCGATTGAGCAGCTTCGGCTGATCCACGAGAGCTGTGCCGTCGCCAGCGCCCGCGACCCGCGGACGGTGGAGGAGCTGGAAGCTGCGGGAATCCGGAACGTTCGCATGACCGGGTGCCCGACGATGTTCCGGTCGCTGGCGCCTGAATGGCGGCTGCGGACCAAGGACTCCACGCGGGTGGTGGTGACGGTGCGGCACGGGCAGAAGGGGAACGTGCGCCGGATGCTGCGGCGGCTGGAGGAGGTCGGGCTCGAGCCGGTGGTGGCCGCCCAGCAGGAGAAGGATAACTTCACACGTCAGTCGATCCCCCTGCTGCGCAAGGCCGTGCCGACGGTGTATGAGTATGACGCGCGGCCGTACATGGCCCTCGTGGAGGAGGCCATGGGCGCCATCGGCTGGCGACTGCATGGGAACATGATCCACCTGGCCCATGGCAACCCGGCGATCCTGTTTTCCAACTGCTCGCGCGGCGAGTCGTTCTGCGAGGCGTTTGACCTGCCGGTGATCCGCTGCCCCGACCATCACCGGCTGACGGAGCGGGAGATCGCGTGGCATGTCGAGCGATTGGTGGATCCGGCGACGTTCGAGCGCTTTCCCGCCCGCTACGCCGAGCACCGGGCGGCCATGGCCACGTTCCTCGACGCCAATGGGCTGGAGCACAATCTCTCCCACGCGGAGGCCCCTGCCGCCTCCCGCGCCACTGGCATGGCGACGGCCTGATGTCGGGTAAAGCGGTCAGAGGTCGCGCCACTTGTCCGCCCGGCCGCGCGACTTCTCGATGGGATACTTCGCCTCGTTCTTGCGCATCTTTTCCTCGAACGCCCTGGGCAGATCGATCCCGCGGTCATGCGCGATCAGCAGCACCCAGCCCAGGACGTCCGCCAGCTCGTCAGCGAGCAGGGTGCGGTTGGCGGCGAGGTGCTGGTCCAAAGCTTCGCCCTCCCGCCACTGGGCCAGCTCCAGCAGCTCCGCCGCCTCCAGGGCAAGCGACAGGAACTGATCCTTGGGATTGTGAAACTGCTCCCAGTCCCGCTCGCTGCGGAACTCGAGCAGGCGCTGGGTCATCGGGTCGAGGTCCGGCATGAGGCAACCGTAGTCCTCCGCGGCATCGCCACGCCATGCGGCTGAACTAGACTCGGCCAGCGCGCAGGTCGTCGTACATCCGTGGGAGTGTGTCGTCGATCCATTGGAGGATGTCCTGCGGCTTCCGGTGCGCCAGCTCGATCGGGTGGCCGTAGAGAATCCGGATCGGATGCGGGTGCGGAAACTTGTGCCCGCGCGGCCATGCCTCGTAGCTGCCATCGATCGCCACCGGCACCACCGGGACCCCGGCGCGCCGGATCATCAGGCCCGCGCCCTTCTGCGCCGGGTACACACGGCCGTCGGGGGTGCGGCTGCCCTCGGGGAACATGTTCAGCAGCCATCCTTCCTGGAGCAGGCGAATCGATTCCTTCATCGCCCCGACGTCGCCCTTGCCCTGGCGCACCGGGAAGGCGTTGAGCGCGCGGATCAGCCGCGAGAAGGGCCCAAGCTCGAACAGCTCGCTCTTGGCAAGATAGGCCATCGACCGGTTCAGCTTCGTCCCCAGCAGCGGCGGATCCAGGTAGCTCTGATGGTTGCTGATCATCAGCACGCCACCGGTCGGCGGGACGCGATCCGGATGGAAAGCCTTGAGCTCGAATGCGAGCGTCGCCCCGAGGCGGACCGGGACCTGAAGGGTCTTCCAGAGCAACGAGCGCTCGTGCGGCGGGCGCTTGAGACGGGGCGGGTTCGTCGTTTCCTCGTCGCGAGACATAGGCGTAAACGATCTTTGCTGACGGACTATCGCCTGGCGCGAACGGTTTCGACGATCCGGTTGATCACCTCGTCCTGCGATATCCCTGTCGTATCGATGCGAATCGCATCCGGCGGGACGATCAGCGGGCCGACCGCCCTCCCGGCGTCGCGGCGGTCGCGGTCGAGCATCTCCTCGAAGATCGCCCGCTCGTCCACGATCTCCCCGCGGTCGCGGAGCTGTCGGCACCCGC
>JBGTBZ010000303.1:0-19389 GCA_041749155.1 Phycisphaerae bacterium | reverse complement strand
GGCGCCATCTCGGCCCGGCGGACGGTTCGAGACGAGTTGAGCTGGGATTCAGTGGCACGCAGCTGGCTCCAGCAGGTGACCGCGGCCGTCAGCGGGTCGGCGCAACCGGAAGGGGGCGTCAAGCTTGGATTTGCGGGCAGTGCCCCGCGGAAGGTGGCGGAGGTGGCGACATGAGTCTCACCGACCGGACCGAGTTGTGGCTGAGCCTGCTGCGGCGGCTGACGGAGGAGTTTCCCGGGTGGGCCACGTGGAAGAACGTGGATTCTGCGATGCGCGGAAAGGGGGACGTCGATTCGCTGGCCCCGCCGAGCGATTTCCCGGCGATTCGTCGCACCTTCGAGTCCTGGTCGGCGGAGCGGGGCTATGGCCCGGTCATCGTTTGCCGGCACGTCCCGCAGGGGCCGCATTTCATCACGTTCGAGCCGGGATCCTCGTACATCGTCCAGCTCGATGTGAAGGAGCGGGCCACGTTCCGCGGCTCAACGCTGATCGACGCTTGGACCCTTCCGCCGCTGACGGAGATGGATCAGCGGGGTTTCCGGCGCATCCGGCGCGGCGCCGACGGCGTGATCCGCCTGGTGTCCAATGCCGTGCGCAAGGGCGGCGGTCTCAATGCCGAGGCCCTTGGGAAGAAGCGGATCCCAGAGTTGCTCGGTGCGGATCCGGAGGGTGTTGAGCAGATGGCACAGACGTTCGGCCCAGCCCGCAAGGCGCTGCTTCGTGGCGTCGAAGCCCTGCTGAAAGGCGGCTGGGATCGGCGGGCCATGATGCAGGTGGAGGCGTGGGCCTTTCTGCGCGGGCTGGCGGAACCGGGATTGATGGCCAGCCGGCTCTGGTTTGCGCAGGTTCCGCTGAAGCGATGCCCGGTGCTGCGGATCATCCGGCGCCATGATCGAAGGGTGCCGGAACAGTTTGACGCCTGGCTCGACGAGGTGCGCGCTGAACACGAGATCATCGCCGCCCCCGCACTCGCGACGTAGGTCACGCTCATGGCAAACGTCTGGAACGCCGAATTCGCGGGGTTTCTGCCCTTTCGGAACTTCCTCATCGTTCCGAAGCGGCCCCGCCAGGCCATCCTGTCGGCGATGGGGCTTTACGATGCCGTCGAGCCCAGGCAACGGTGGACCTTCCGCGCCGCCGTGCTTACTGCGGAGGCGGGGCTTGGCAGGTTCCTTCCGACCCTTCCGGTTCTTCCCAAGGGCCTTGAGCCTGATTGGTGGGCTGCCTGGTACGAGTCGTGGGCCCGGGCGCACGTCGGCCCCATCGAGTTCGTGGCCTACCGCGTCCCGCCGAACGGCCGGACGGCGGCCCTGCTGATGGATGGCAAGGGCCATCCGCTGGCCTTTGCCAAGCAGCTATCGCGTCCGCCGACGGAGCTGGAGCGGCAGATCACGGGACGCCTGAACGCGGGCGACCTGCCCTTGCTCACGCCCCGGGTGCTGGCCGAAGGGGAGTTCGAGGGAATCAACTTTCGGCTGTACACCCCGCTGCCCCGCGGTCCCCATCGCCGGCCGCCCCACGATGTCCGCCGGTTGCGGGGCATCCTCGATGCCTGGCAGGCGAGCGTCTCGGGACTGACCAGGCCCCCGGGGGTTGGAAAGGACGGGGTCGTCTGCCATGCGGACTTCACCGCCCGAAACCTGCGGGTGGCCAGCGATGGCCGGTGGTGGCTCATTGACTGGGACAACGCCCGCTGGGGTCCGCGGCTGGCAGATGAACTGCACTACTGGTCGGCGGAGTACTGCTGGCGTCGGCGCCCCCGGGTGAACCGGGATGCCCAGAAAGTTCTCTCGCTCCTGAGGCAGCGCGGCACCGACGACGAGATCGCAGCGGCGGTGGACTGGCCCAGCGCCCCAACCAAAGCCTACCGGGCCATCGAGCTGGAACTGCGGGCCTCGGTGGGTGAGCTTGCCCGGCGGGCGACTGGGCGGCTGCCTAACTCGCGGGTGAAACTCGCACTACGTTGAGATCCGAAGCCTGTGGATCAGCCTGCGTATGCGGTGTGGCGTCCCGCAGCCGCCTCACCAGGGTCTGGAGCCAGAACTGGCGGATCAGGGAGCCGACAAGGTAGCTCACGGGCACGGCAAAGGCCGAGAACACCAGCGCCGTTGCCCCGGCGGCCGCCTGACCGATGCTGCTGATCACCTCCACCATGGCCAGGATGCGGGCTTTGCCGGCGCCCATGAGTTGCAGCGAAGCCCCTGCACCGGCGAGCCGGTCGATGACGTAGACGGTGATCGTCGCCGCCGCAAGCCCGGAGACGGCGTATGCGGTCGGGACTAGGTAAGCCAGGGGATTCCAGATCACGTCAAACCCGCCCAACAGGAGGTAGAGCCCGCCGCCGGCGACAATGATCATGCAGTAGAGCATCGTCACATGCCGTGCGGCGCCGAAGTCGCTGCTGGCTCCGGCCCGCATGAGTTGCGGGCCCAGGACCGCCTTCAGGCCGACGGAAAGCACCGCGATCGGCCGGGCGACGATCCGTGCCGCCTCGGCATATCCCAAGGCCGTTGCACCGGCCAGATAGGCCACGAGCCAGCCGGCGCCCAATCCGCCCAGATGCGGGGCCATTCCCGCGAGGAAGAGCCACTTGCCGGAGCGTAAGGCATCCACCAGCCGCGCCGGCTCGGCAGGGCTCGACGTGGCGTAACGGTGCCATATCGCCAGGCCGACCGCGCCGGAGGTCAGATTAGCCGCCGCCAGCGCCCCCAGCGGATGCCAGGCGGCTGGCATTTGGGTGAAGTCGAGCGCAACGATGGCGGCGGCCACGGTCGCAAGCTGCACCCCCGAAACTGTTGCGGCGCCCCACGAGCGCCCGCCGATATGGAGCATCCGGCGGACGTGGTCCTGGAGGGGTGAAAGGGCCGCACAAAGGGCAGCGGTGACCGCCAGGGCCAGGACGATCCTGTCATCGATCTCCGCCGGGATGGTAAAGGCGATCGGGGTGACCAGAAGCCCCGCCAATACCGCCAGGATCGCCCCGGGGAGGATCGAGCGCCAAGGCAGGATCAGCCGCCGCCCGCCGGGCTCGGCGGCGGCCTCGATCTCGGCGGGCAGGAAAATGAGCCTCGCCGGGGCCATGGCCAGGGAGTTGAACCCGGCAAAGAAGAGGGCGTAGGCGCCCAGCGACGGGACATCAAGCACCCTGACCGCCTCGAGGCCGACCGCGAAGGTGGCCAGTGAAGCGAGGCCCGAATCGAAGAGCCCGGCTGGTAATGATCGCTTAAGACTCAAGTCTGGTCCGCCGATGTCAGAATGAGTGCGCCCGTTGCCGCAAGCGAACGCCCGGGTTCAACATACCCTTGAATTATGGGGTTGGCGAGTTCCGATAGCAGGGAGACCAGGTGCCTGAATCGCAGACCGTCCTTGTTACCGGAGCATCCGGAGCGATCGGCTCCGCCACGGTGCGGGCCTTCCTCAGCCGGGGATGCTCAGTGCTGGGGCTCGACCGGCAGCCGACAGGCAGCGACGCCCCCACATCCATCGCCTATATCCACCGCGTTCTTGACCTGGCCGACAGCGATCCCGTCGAGCGCGAGCTGGCCGACGCCCTGCGGGACATGCCGCCCCTCGCGCACGTCGCCGGCATCGCTGGCGGGGCGCTTCCGGATGAGCCCCGCACGCGGGACGACATCGAGGCGATCACGCCCGAGCTCTTTCGCGCCTCGCTTGACGCGAACCTGACGACCCAGTTCATCGTCACCAGGGCCGCGCTGCCCCACCTGCAAACCCAGGGGCCGCAGAATCGATCGATCACGCTGACCTCATCGTTCAACGCGCTTTCGGCTCAGGGCATGCCCGCCTATTCCGCCGCCAAGGCGGGGATTGCGGGGATGATGTTCGGCCTGGCCAGGCCGCTTGGCCGGCTGGGCATCCGGATCAACGTGGTCGCGGCGGGCACAGTGCGAACTCCGCGGACCGAGGCGATCTGGGGCGGCGTTCCCGAGCATTTCGCCCGCCTGGAGAAGACCACACTCCTCGGGCGACTCGGCGCGCCAGACGACATTGCTGCCGCCTTCGTGAGCCTGGCGCTGGACCTGCAGCATGTCGCCGGCCATGTGCTTGTGGTCGATGGCGGACAGTTGCTCAACAGCTAGGAAGCCGAGGATGCACGAGCCGCAAGCCAACCTGTCCGCCACCGGTGGGGTCTTTGTGATTGCCGGACCTGATGGCTCGGGGAAGACGACGGTCGTGGACCGGGTCGAAGCGAGGCTCGGAGGTCGGCCGATCATGCGGCTGCATCACCGGCCGCGTCTGCTGCCCTCGAAAACGAAACACACCGGGCCGGTGCTGGAACCTCACAACCAGGTCCCCTATTCACTGCTGCTTTCGTGCGCGAAGCTGCTGTACCTGTTTCTTGACTACCAGCTCGGCTGGCACTGGCGAATCGCACCGTTCGCCCGCAGGGGCGGGCTGGTGTTGCTGGAGCGCGGCTGGTGGGATCTGCTGGTCGACCAGCGACGCTACCGGCTCTGCGCGCCGGCGGCCCTGATCCGCAGCCTGGGCCGCCTTCTCCCGCGGCCGACCGCTACGCTCATCCTGACGGGCGATGCCGACCCGATCTACGCACGCAAGCCCGAGCTGACCAAGCCAGAACTGGTCCGCCAGCTCACCGCGTGGCGCGCCATCCCGGCGGCGGCACGGCCTGCGTATATCGACGTCGACCAGCCGCTGGAGAAGGTGGTCGCAGACACCTTCGCGGCCATCTCCGGCGAACGCCCCACACCAGACGCAACTCAACTCCCGACAGAAGCGGGAGTTGCGTGAGCCTTCCCGAGAGGGCTCGATCTCTAGCTTTCGGCTCCGGAGGCCGACGCTCTGTCGCATTTTTAGCTATGGGAAGTTTGTGCGTCGCAAAGGCTTCCAGCCTCCGGGAATCGCAATCCGGTAGTACTACCGGGTTCGGAACGGATACGGGCCGCGCTGCGCCACACGGGCAGGTACGCCAAGTGAGGAGCTGGCTTGAGTTATGGAAATGGGCGATACAGGACTACAACAAGGTTACCGAACCCCGGCTCTGATCGCAACTTAGCGAGAGCACCGTCCGAACCTGATGCAAAAACCGGTGCCGCAGGAGGCTGCATCAGTGCGCACCTGAGCGCGCAATTAGGGGAGCTGATCGAAGACGAGTTGTTCCGACGGCTGCTGGAGTCGTGGCCGCTGCTTGATCCGGCCGAGAGGCGGAGCCTGACAGACCTCGCTGGGCGGTTGGCGCGCCGAGCTACCGCCAGTAGGCCTGAAGCTGGAACCGGAAAGACTCACGATGGCGCTCCCTAGGTTGGCGGGGCTGACGAGTGCCCAACTTGTGCGCCATGAGCATTCGAGGCAGTGAAGCGCTGGCGGCAGTCGCGCCGCAGCTTGAATCCGGCGACTCCAATGACCAGTTTGCCGCTGGCGTGGTGCAGGCGTTGGCCAACGAGCTGCGGAACCGGGGTAACACGGTCGCCGATTCAAGCGCAGCAGTACCTGCGCGTGCGGCTACGCCGAATGTTGACTCCCACAGACCAAGGGCACTCCCTTACAATTCCGCGGCGTTAACCCGCGCCGCGGGTGTGCTGCCTGCCTCCGCTCGATCAAGTTCCGCCGGGGCACGCGCCGTGCCGATGCTGCTGAACGCAAGCAGAGTGGCCCAGAGGATCACCGCAGCGACGGTCCAGCGAGCCGCCCACTTCACGAGGCGGTATTTCTCGGAAGCGATGGCGCAGTTCTCGACGATCTGCGATCCGATCTGGACCGTCCATGCCGGCTCGTCGATCATCGCCACATCGCGGCTGTACCGCGCGTAGTCGCGGCCGTAGGTGGTGGCGACGTGCGTCACGTGAATGAGGCACGCCGGCGCCGCCTCGCCGGTGCGGGGGATCACGCACCGGACTGCGTACACGAAGGCGATGACCGCGCACAGCCCATAAAACCCGAGCAGGATTGCGCGGCACCAGAACTGCCAGTCCCGCTCGATCGCGGCGATGCCTCCCAACGCGTCCGCCTGCGTCGCCATGAACCCGAAGATCGCGACGTGAAAGGCCGCGATGAGCGCGGCCTTGCCGTCGGCGAACCTCACCTGCTCCTGAACCCCGGCCAGCACGCCTAGCAGGGTGTCCGCCCTCACGTGTGGCTGCGCGGTCGCCGTCGCCGCGGCGTCCGTGCCCATCGTCCCTGTCGTGTCGCTCATGCCGCCTCGCTCTCTAGCTCGATGTAGCGCTGGACCCTGGCCCTGTGGCACTCTGCGAAGCGTTTGCCGCTGCCGCAGATACATGGCTCCCCGTCCGCGAGGCCGCCCCGTGCCCGCACGGCCTCCACCAGCCCCGGAACCCCGTGGGCGCGCCATGGCCCCGGCCACTCCACTCGTGCCTCCGCCTCACTTCTCGCCAAGTCGCGCTGGTAGATGCGCTGGAGCGTGAGGAACGTGTGGATGACAGCAAAGAGCCGCTCAAGCGCGTCCGGCCATGTGAAGTCGATGCCCGATTCGCCCGGCACGTACAGGCACAAACTCCAGTCGGAGAGGATGTGCGCGTCGAGGGATTGCCTCCAGACATCGTGATGACTGTCGAGGTAGACCCTCGGTGAGAGCGCCACCGTCGGCAGCATGCCGAAGCGCGGCCCGATTGGCAGAAAGTCGTCCGGGTAGACGATGCGAAGGTCGAAGGTGTCGCGGAGCACATACCGGCTGCGCAAGGCATACCTGCCGGCCAGCGTGGACAAGCCGTCGCAGTCGATCCGTGCCCGCACGTCGGTCATGTACCTGCGGGCGATCTCCTGCTCGCGCTCCCAGCGGCGAGGCATCCATCGATACCAGGGCCACATCGCGATCAATCCTCCGATCCCCACGGAAGCGCCGGGCGCGGAGCATCCGTGACCGTCACCACGCCCGAGGCCGTGGCCGTTGCGCCGAGCCTGCCTGCCCTTGCGGCCTCCTCCTCGCGCTCGTCCTCCTTCTCGTCCAGCTTGGGGAACGTGAGGCCGGTTGCCAAGTACGAGTCACCGCGCTTGACGAACTCATCTCTGACCAGCTCGTCGGTGATCGCGTCGTAGATTTCCTGGGCGACGCGAATCTGCTCGGCGCCCGTCTGGCGCTGGAGTGCCTGCGCGGCGTCTACGGGCGGGCTGAGGGCGACCATCTCGCGCTCGCCAAACTTGCCGACGCGCGTGAGCAGCACCTTGCCGGCCGCCATGCCGACAGCCACGTGCAGATCGGAGCGCCCGTCGGCGTACTCGTTGAGCACGTGCTCCATCGACGACTGGAGCGCGATGGCAATGTCCAGTCCCTTGCGGCGCCGCCGGTCGTCATTAGAGTCGCCGGCCGGCAAGTACGCGATCCCAAGGACGCAATCCCCTTGGTGCTGCAAGGCCAAGCCGTCGTAGTCCTGCTCGATCACCGTCTGGAACTCCGCGCGGATCAGGTGGAATACGCGCACGAGCGATTTGACGTCGTCGTCCTTCTCCGCCGCCTGGACGGCGGCCGTGAACCCGTCAATGTCGGTGTAGAACACCGCCGCGTCGGTGCGCTTGCTTCGGCGTGCGCTCAGCCGTTCGAGGTCGATCTCCTCTTCCACGCCGGCCACGTCCATGTCCTCCAGCGCCAAGTCGTCCTTCGCCCTCTGCGTACGATTCTTCCACTTCTCGTGGTCGAAGGTGACGCCGAGCTTCTCGGCGAGGTCCGGCCGGGTCTTCCACCGCAGCCCTGTCGCCTCGTACACCGTTGTGCCGTTGATGCTACCCGCCTTCTCAAACTCCCGCCGGAGGAAGTCGGGCAGCAGCTTGTAGACGCGATCGGTGATCCTGATGGTCCCCGACCCGCCGATCGCTTTCGCCGCGATGTTCGCCGCGCTGCCCAGCGAGATCAGTTCACGGTCGCCCCGGTAGCCGATGTTGGCGATGAGGAACTGGCCAGAGTCCACGCCCACGGCCGAGCGAAGGCCTGCCGACAGGTCGGTGAACACCGGGTTGAACGCATCGTAGCGGTACGACTGGATCGTGATGGCGAACCCCACCGCGCACGCGGCGCGCTTGGCCTGGCTGTCCTCGTCCTCGCCGTAAGGTTTGTGGCACATCCCGTGGAACCGGGCGCCCTGCATCTGCATCCGGCCGACGCCGTACTCCTCCGCCAGGTCGATCTCGACTCGGTGCAGGGCGTGGACCGCGCGCACGATCTTCTTCTGCTCGTGCAGGTTGTTCCCGGCGTCCGCCACCAGGAGGTGCATGTTCGTTGCGTCTGCGTAGAGATGCGCCCCGTGCGCCCGGCAGATTTCGGTCGGCCCGAGCCTGTAGAAGTCGCGCTCTCGCGCGAGATCGACAATCGAGTAATCAGCGGCCCTGCACGCCCTCGCGTTCGCCGCAACCCGCTCCTTCGCCTTCTGCTGATTCCAGCCCATCTCGGACTCCTTTCCCGCTGGTCGTGGGGCTCAGCGCGCTCTCGGGAGTTTGTGGCGCACCGCAGGATTCATGGACACGTGCGGCCAACCCCACTTGGATGCCGCCATCTCCACATACAATAGGTGGTGCAGCCGGTCCCGCACCACTGGTGTTCAGTTTACGTTAGGAGGCGCCCGATGCCACGTCCACAGCCATTCAGCCGCCGGGGAAAGCCGCTGCCAGATGTGTTCAGTCCTCAGGTCTCGGAGCGCGCGCGACTTCGGATCGTGGCGATTCTGGCGCCCGCCATCGACAGTTTTCGGCTCACTCGTCTGCGGCACCGAATCTGTGAACAGCACGGGACCGTCTACATGGATTCGGTCTTCTTTGACCTGGAGGGGCGAGACTCGCTGTGCGAGTACACGACCCACTGCAACGACGAGGAGTTCCTCGACCTGGTCGAGTTCTGCTTTCAAGTGTCGGAGAAACTCGATCATGACGAGCTGCAACGCATCAACCACGTCTTTCGCGAAGAGGGTGCGGGTTACGAGTTGATGGCGCCGCCGTCTAGGTACGCCGATGCCGACGAGGAGGACGGTGAGAGCGCGCAGGAGGAGGATGTTGAAGAAGAGGAGGACATCCCCTACGGCGCAGAGGATGAACAGGCAGTGCCGGAGCCGCATGCGTTCGGGTTTCCGCAGATCATCAGGAAGCCTGACGAGGTCACGTTCGAGCACGTGATGCGACCTGCCTTGCGTATTCTCGGCGATCCGAGGTTCAGCGTGGCGAACGACGAGGTTCTCGCGGCCTTCGATGCGTACCGGCGGGGCAACTTCGACGAAGCGCTCACCGACTGCGGATCGTGCATCGAAAGCGTGCTGAAGACGATCTGCGCGTTGCGCGGCTGGCCGTTCGATCCCGAGCGCGACACTGCGGCGCGGCTCGTCGGCATCTGCAAACAGAATCATCTCTTCCCGCCGTTCTACGAGCCGCATCTGCTCTCCATCGCCACCATCCGCAATCGGCTGAGCGATGCGCACGGTCGCGGGCCAGCTCCGGCGTTCGGTGAGGTGCGCGAGGAGCAGGTTGAGCACATGCTCGCCGTCACGCTTGCCGCGACAACCTTTTTGGTTCGTTCCGCTCAGCTTGCCCCCGAAGTCATCGGGCGCAGCCGATGAGTTCGCGGCAACGAACTCGCTTGTTTGTCGTTGCTGTGGTGCGACTTACGATCAATCTGGAAATTTGCTTCTTGATTTTTCTGCCGCAGCTCGTCATTCTTCCCGCCCGCAGCACCTGCTGCATTCGGGGTAACTGGGGGCTGGTGGCCCTTTTCTCTCGGCAGTTGCTCCTCCAACTGGTCCTCCAAAGAGCCGGCGATCACGCCGGTGGGAGTTGAGCAATGCGCTTGTCCGGCCTGTATTCCGCGGTTCAGCAACGTTCATCGCGCCGTCGGTCCGTCGAGCGCGCCACTCGACCAATCGTGGAGGCGCTGGAGCGACGCCAACTGCTGGCGGTGAACCCCAGCGGCTACCAGGTCAACCTCAACTTCGGGCTGGACAACGCCGCGACGCTCCCTGGGTACGAGCCGGAGCACGGCGCCGCCTACCGCGGCGGCCACGGATTCGACTACGGCTTCAGTTCGGCGGTCTACTCGGGCGCTGCTGACAGGAACAGCGTCAACGCGCCCGACCAGCGCTACGACACCTTCATCGAGACCCAGTACCAAAGTGGGAACTACTCCTGGGAGATCGGGCTGCCCAATGGCACCTACACGGTGAAGATCGTCGCGGGCGACCCCGACAACTACTCCGGCCACACCTACGTCTACGACGCCGAAGGCACGAACGTCGTCAGCGGCACCCCGACCAGCGGCAACCGCTTCATCTCCGGGACGGCCAGCATCAGCGTCAGCGACGGCAGGCTCACGATCACCAACGGCACCGGCGCCCAGAACAACAAGATCGCGTTCATCGAGATCACCCCCAGCACCGGCACGGTAAACGCGGCGCCGACCAACCTTGTTGCTACGCCTGCCTCGAATACTGGCGTGGACCTGCGCTGGACAGACTGGAGTGACGGCGAGACCGGGTTCGTGATCGAGCGCAAGACCGGCGCCGGGAGCTGGACGCAGATCGCCACCACGCTGCCCAACGCCCGCACCTACCTGGACAGCGGCCTGTCCAGCTCCACGACCTACGAGTACCGCGTCAAGGCGAGCGACGGCACGAACAGCAGCGCCTGGAGCAACAAGGCCGCGGCCACCACCCGAGCGAACAATAATCAGGCTCCATACGGCGGGCGCTCTTGGGTCGTGGGCGGCAGCAGCAGCCCGATCATCCAGTTCGAGGACTTCGACACGGGCGGCTCCGCGATCGCCATGAATGACGGACTCGCGGGCAACGCGGGCGGCTACTACAGGCTGAGCGACGTTGACATCGGCCGCGTGCGCGACGCGGACGGATACGAGGACGGGTACAAGGTCGGATGGAACAAGGCCGGGGACTGGACCGAGTACACGCTCGACGTCCAGCAGGCCGGCAGCTACCGCGTCGAAGTGCGCCTCTCCAGCAAGGGTCAGGGCGGCAAGTTCGAAGTCAGCTTCGACGGCGCCGGCAGCAACGATCTGACGATCACAAACCTTCAGGTCCCCGACACGGGCAGCTTCCAGTCCTACCAGCTCTTCACGCAGAACATCACGCTGCCGACCACCGGCCCGGTCGTGATGCAGCTCAAGGCGATCGCCAACGAGGCCAGCAACTCCTGGGTGGGCGACTTCGACTGGGTCCGCCTGGTCCCGCTCGCGGGCCAGACCACCCCTCCTGATGCGCCTCCCCCTGGCGGCACCGGACGCCGGCCGGCCCTGGTCGCGGAAAGCGCCAGCCTGTTCGACGACCCCGACTACGGCGGCGCAGGCGGACTGGCGGGTGCCCGCTACAGCGGGATCGCAGAGGCCGGCGTGCGCTACTTCGACGGCGCGGTGCAGCACGAGGTGACGGACCTGCTCTCAAACGGCTTTGGCATGCCGTGGGGCCACACCCGCGGTT
Source organism: Phycisphaerae bacterium (assembly GCA_041749155.1). Taxonomy (GTDB): domain Bacteria; phylum Planctomycetota; class Phycisphaerae; order Tepidisphaerales; family Tepidisphaeraceae; genus JAEZED01. The sequence continues at coordinate 7,996 of JBGTBZ010000303.1, read as the reverse complement.
GGACGAACCAGCCCGGCTACGTCAGCGACGTCCCCAACGGCAACGGCTGGGTGGTGGACCAGATGCCGTCGGTTCGCGAGGTGGACAGCGACACGGTCGCCGTCGTCACCGGCGCCAACGAGGCCTCTCTGTTCGACCTGGTCAGCGGCAGCTACGTAGCGCGCCACTTCGACCAGCAGAAGCTCGTCCACGATGGTACCGCCAAGACCTTCACGCTCACGGACAAGATGGGGCGCAAGTGGCTCTACCACAACTTCGACTCCAGCTTCGCCGCGGCGAAGAAGGGCAGCTTCAGCGAGTACAGCGACCCGCACGGCAACGTGACGCAGGTGACCAGCCGCAACGGCGACGGCCGCATCACCGAGGTGCAGCGCAGCGACGGCAGCGGGCTGATTGAGAGCTTCGCCTACGGCTACTACGACGCCGGCGAGAATGCCGGCAAGCTCCAGCAGATCACCTGGCGCCGCCAGGGCAGCGGCGGCCCATGGCAGGGCATCCGCACCAGCCACTACGCGTACTACGGCAGCAGCGACTCCGGCGGGAACCTCGGCGACTTGAAGACCGCGACGATCAAGGACGCCAACAGCAACGTCATCGACAACTGGTACTACCGCTACTGGAAGGCCCCGGCGAACGGCAGCGAGGACGGGTACGAGGGCGCGGTCAAGTACATCGTCAGCCCCAAGAGCTACGAGCGCGCCGACGCCGAGATCAGCGGCGGCATCCTCGCCTCCACGGACGCGGCGCTGGCGCCGTACGCCGACCAATTCTTCGAGTACGACTCCGCCAAGCGCGTCAAGAAGCACACGCGCCAGGGCGAGGGGTGCAGCACCTGCACCGGCGGCTTGGGCACCTTCACGTACGACTATTTCACGAGCAGCCACGCCGACGGGCGCGGCAACTGGCGCACGCGCACGACGGAGACCCGACCCGACGGCAGCAAGCAGATCGTGTACACGAACGTGTACGGCCAGACGCTGCTGGAGGTCGAGCGGCCGACGGGTGCCGCCGCCGGTGGCGAGTGGCTGACGTTCTACGAGTACGACTCATCCGGGCGGCTGGTCACGATCGCCGCGCCCTCGGCGGTCAGCGGGTACGACGAGACGAAGGCCGACCTGCTGGAGAAGGTCAGCGGCAACTACGTCTACCTGAACGACAGCAGCGGGCTGATTCAGACACGCAGCTACTACGCGAGCACCACGGCAACCAGCACGACGGCCGGCGGCGTGCTCGGGTACGCCGACTCGGTTTACCTGAAACGCGGAGAGACGACAACAGCGATCGTCCAAAGCAAGGAGAAGTACAAGCTCAAGACGATCGGCAGCGACACGATAGCGCCAGTGGCGGAGAGCATCGTCTACCGAAACACCGATGGCACAGGCGCGATCACCACGACGCATGACTACACCTTCTATACGGACTCGTTTCAGCCGCGCAGTGTCAAGGTGACGCATCCGATCGTCACCGTCGCCCAGAACGGCCCCGGCGGGTCGACCGGCGACCAGGAGACGACGGTATACGATGACCGCGGCCGCCCGATCTGGTTCCGCGACGGCGGCGGGTACCTGACGTACATTGCATATGACAACGCCAGCGGCGGCTTCTCGCAGCTCGTAGTGGACGTGGACGAGACGCAGCTCACGGTGCCGAGTGAGATCAGCTCCGGGCTACCGAGCGACAACGGCCTGCACCTAGTCCACGGCTTCTTTGTGGACGCGCTGGGGCGGCCCACGAAGTACACGGACCCGGCGGGCAAGATCAGCTACACGGTGTACAAGGACGCCGACCAGGAGGTCCGCACCTACCTGGGCTGGGACGCCAGCCTGTTCGGCGGAAGCGGCGGTCCCACCGGTCCGACGGTAGTGTCTCGCTTCGATCGTGATGCCGGCTACGCCGAAGAGCTAACGATGAGCGCTCAGCCCGCGGTCAGCGGCGGCGCGCCCACCGGCGGCGAGTCGATCGGCGGCGTCCAGAGCCTCTCGCGAAACCACTTCAACGCCGCCTGGCAGGCGACGCAGGCCGATCGCTACTTCAGCCTCTCGGGCCTGACCTACAGCGACTCGGCGTCGCTCGGAACGCAGAACACGCACTTCTACCGAGCCGAATACGCGTACGACGACCGCGGGCGGCTCAAGCGGACGCTCTCGCCCTCGGGCACGATCTACCGCACCGTCTATGACGGTCTGGGTCGGCCGACGTCGAGCTGGGTCGGACTGGACGACGTACCGACCAGCGGCTTCTGGAGTCCGACGAACACCGGTGGCACCGATCTGGTGAAGACGAGCGAGCTGGAGTGGGACGGCGGCGGCATCGGTGACTGGAACCTGACGAAGCAGACGCTCATCCCCGGCGGCGGTGCCGACGACCGCGTCACCGCCTTCTACTACGACTGGCGCAACCGGCTCGTGGCCGCGAAGAATGGCGTTCAGGGCAGCGAGAACACCGGCGTGCAGCGGCGGATCGCCTACAACGAATACGACAACCTCGACCAGGTCACCGCCGTCACGGACTACGACGGCGACAACGTCTCGATCACGAGCAGCAACGGCGTGCCCAACGCGCCGAGCACGTCGCTGCGCCGTGCCCGGAGCGTCTTCAGCTACGACGAGCAGGGACGCGTGTACAAGATCGAGTAGGCCAGCGTCAGCACGAGCGGCGCCGTGGCCGCGGGCCTGAAGACCGACCTCTGGTACGACCGCCGCGGCAACGTCCTCAAGACGCGCGCTCCCAACGGCCCGATCACCAAGTACGCCTACGACGGCGCCAGCCGCGAGAAGGCGGTCTATTTCAGCAACGGCGGCGGCGATCCCGCGCCAGGTGCGACGAGCAACTGGGATCACGCCGACGACGTAACCGGCGACGCCGTGCTGGAGCAGATTGAGAGCGGCTACGACGCGGCTGGCAACCTGATCCTGACCACGCGCCGGCAGCGATTCCACAACGAGACGACGACCGGGGCGCTGAACAACGTCTCAACCGCCCCTAAGGCCCGCGTCAGCTACGAAGCCTTCTACTACGACAAGGCGGACCGCCTGACGGACGCGGTGGACATTGGCACGAACGCTGGCAGTAGCTACACGCGTCCGGGCAGCGTCCCCAGCCGCAGCGACACGGTGCTGGTCGGCAGCTACGGATACAACTCAGCCGGCCTGCTCTCCAGCGTCACCGATCCGCGAGGCATCGAAGACCGGCTGTATTACGATGCGCTTGGACGGCAGACGGAGCTGATCGAGGCGTACGTGGACGGCACGCCGAGCGCCGCCGACGACCGCACGACGCAGCGGGCGTACAACGGCAACGACGACGTGCTGACAATGAAGGCGGTGCTGCCCGGAACGGGGGTCTTCCAGGAGACGAAGTACATCTACGAAGCCCGCACCGGTGCTGGCAGCGCGGTGAACAGCAACGACCTCCTGTCGGCTACGCAGTATCCCGACCCGAGCACCGGATCGGCCAGTAGCTCGCACCAGGAGAGTTACAAGCTCAACGCCCTGGGCGAGCGCACCGGCCATACAGACCGCAACGGCAGCGTCCACGCGTACACCTACGACGTGCTGGGGCGCCTCATCGGCGATGAGGTGACGACGCTAGGAAGCGGCGTGGACGGCGCCGTGCGCAAGCTGGAGTACAGCTTCGAGACGCGCGGCCTGCCCTACGAGCTGACGAGCAAGAACGGCTCCGGCGGCGTAGTGAACTCGATCCGCCGCGACTACAACAATTTCGGCCAGCTCACGACCGAATACCAGGCGCATTCCGGCGCGGTGAACACGAGCACGACCCCAAAGGTGCTCTACGGGTACACGGAGAACGCGACCTCCAACCACAGCCGGCTGGACAGCGTCACGTATCCTGACGGCAAGGTCATCTACTACAACTACAACACCGGGGTTGATGACGCGATCAGCCGGCTATCCAGTATCGGGGAGGCCGGGGGCGGAGTCGTGACGCTCGGCGGCGGAATGCAGGGCGACAGCCTCGAAGGCGAGTCACTGGACGGCGGCACGGAGTCCACAGCCATCCCAATCGCCAACCAGCAGCTCCTGGAGGTCTACGACTACCTGGGCCTAGGGACGATCGTCGCCCGTAAGCGCCCGCAGCCGCTTTTGGACCTCTACTACTACAAGCAGAGCAGCGAGGGCACGGGCGACGCGGGCGACCAGTACATCGGCCTGGATCGCTTCGGCCGGGTGGTGGACCAGCGGTGGGCGGACTCCTCCGGAGTAAGCTGGGCCGACCGCGACCGGTTCAAATACGGGTACGACCGCAACGGAAACCGGCTATACAAGGAGAACACGCTCGATACCGGCAAGAGCGAGGTCTACCACGACGGGACCGGCTACGACAAGCTGGACCGATTGACGACGTTCAAGCGCGGGACGCTCAACGCCAACAAGGATGGAATCAGCGGCACGGCTAGCCGGACCCAGGACTGGAGCCTAGGCGCGCTGGGCAACTGGGGAAGCTTCACCACTAACGGCGGCACGGCCCAGACTCGCGGCCACGACAATCAGAACCGCATCACCAGCGTCAGCGGCGCGACCAGCCCTGGCCACAGCGCCAATGGGGAAATGACCACGGACGAGATGGGCCAGACGCTCAAGTACGATGCGTGGGGCCGGCTCGTGGAGGTGAACACGGACGGCCAGGGATCGGCGGAGGTCACCTATGCGTATGACGCCACGTTCCGGCGAGTCAAGCGCAATGGCAACGACCTGTACTACAACAACCGCTGGCAGGTAATCGAGGAGCGCGATGCACAGGGGGTGGAGGCGCGGTTCGTCTGGAGCGGCGTCGGGTACGTGGACGCGATGGTGTTGCGGGATCGGGACACCAGCAACGACGGCACCGTGGACCCAGCCAACGGCGATGAGCGCCTGTACGTACTTCAGGACGCCAACTTCAACGTGACGGCGCTGGCGAACTCCAGCGGCGCTATCCAGGAGCGGTTCCTGTACGATCCGTACGGGACGCGCACTGTGCTCGATGCCAACTGGGCGAGCGACGCCGACGGCCTCTCTGATTTTGGGTTCGATTTCGGTCATCAAGGCGGTCGGCACGATCTGACTGCAGGACTGGTGCACTTCCGCTTCCGTGATTCTCACGTGCGGCTAGGCCGGTGGACATCGCAAGACCCTGCCGGATATGTCGATGGAAGCAATCTCTACCTCGCCCACAGAGCAAGTCCAGAGTCTGGTACTGACCCCAGCGGTCTCTTCCTACTCAACGTTCTTGGCGCCGTGGCTGGCGCCGCCGGAGGAATCATCGTTCAGGTCGCTGAAGGTATGGTGACTGGCGATGTAACGTGGGATGACTTCAAGTCAATCGATGGATTGAAACGCATTGCTGGGACCATTGATTGGACTGATGTCGCTGTCGATGCGGCCTTTGGAGCCGCCGGACTGAATCCGCTGCAGCAAGTGAATAAGGCGCGCCGGGCTATGGCTGCGGCTGACAAGATGCGCGACGCCGCCAAGCACGCGAAGCAAGCGAAGAAGCAGCGGAAAATGACGCCGAAGGAAAAGGCTAAGAGGGATAACAACCGAGAGCGCGCCAAAAAGAAGGAGGCGGAGGCTGCGGATGCCAAGGAGGGCGCAGCTAAGTCACTGGCGGCGAAGGCTGCCATAAAGGCAGCAATCAATGCTGTGCAGAAGTCGCTGGACGATGAAGAGCCTAAACCGACAACCCAACCAGGACCGACAACCCAACCCGGACCGACGACGCAGCCGGGACCCACGACGCAGCCGGGGCCGACAACACGCCCCACGCCTTCTCCGCAAGCGCCCGAACCGAGCTGGGAGGATGTAGTGAGAGAGTTCCTTGAGCACTGGAAGAAACAAGGCGGTTGGTGGCACATTCCCGGGCCACGATGATCAACGGCAGACGTAAGGTGGACGCGCTTAGTTGTAGAAACGAATGTCCACAGCGGGTGAGCGTTGGTTGATTTGACTTAGGATTGCTGCGATGCGCCCACGATTTAATCCTTGGACACTTACATTCTTCCTCTTGATCGTGGTCTGTGCATTTCTCATTTGGCTCGCGCTCCTGTACTGTTACTCTCGCGTCCGCATGTTGTTAGGCGGCGAGGTCACACATACGGAGGTCGTGGTAGCAAGGTCTCTTGTCGGCATCTGCGAGATCACCATTATCTGGGCAATCCTTCAGAGATGCAGGCGACGCCACCGATTCCGTGCGGCACGCTCGACACGAAGATTGGCGCGGCGACGCGGTGGAACCCGAGCCTAAGCGTAAAATCGATATTGCAGTGACTCAAGAGATGGCCATGGCGGCGGCGCGTGGTGGCCGCAGCATACGTGTACACGACTGGGAACACGATATGGACCCGGAAGCCGCGAGCGCGGCGAAGGCTGGCGACAACGCCGGAGCTAGGGCTGAGAACTTGGAGACGCGCAAGGATCAGATGTCCAGTGCGCGGCGAATCGCGTCAATGGCAGGCTCGTAGTCGATCACGTACGCGTCTCCGGATACGTCCACCGCATCCGGAAGCAACAGACGCGCGCCTCGCTCCCGTCCGGCATAAAGGTAACGGCAGCGACACGCGCCAGATTCACGTACTCCTCGTTGTCGATCCGGACCCAGCCTTCGGTCTTGACGTGATCTGCGAGGCGCCCGACTGGACCCGGACCGGTCACCCCCCTGCGATGGCAACCATTTCGGCGGCCTGACGGCCGGGCGCGACGCGGGCGACGAGGATGTCCCGCACGTTGAAGACGGCTCGGTCTGTCGGAATCCACATGCCCTGATCTTAGGGCCGAGTGGGCGGCCGTCGGCGACGAGGTGGTCGTGATCGTTCGTCGGCATCCTCGGACATTGCCTCGACGGCTCAGGGAGCAGGAATGCCACGTGAAGCCGGATGCCGAGCTTGCCCTTCCAAACGCTTGTCACACCGACGTTGGAAGCCACCACTCCGGTTGGTTGGCGTGTTAGCATGAGACATGGACTCGACAGCGGCTACGGTTGCGCGGGCGTGTCAGCAGCACTCAGCGAATCCATTCGCCTTGCTTGTCACGCTGCTGAGCGTGTTGCAGCAAAGCCACATGGCATTCACCCCCGCGCGCTTTCCCGCACCGCCGGGACGCGCTCCAACGGTGAACGATGAGGTGGCGAAATGGATGGGGTTTCTCCGGCGCGAGAAGTGGCCTGTCAGCGTTCTGGAGGCGCTGGAGGTGATGCTCACGCCGGAGCATCAGAACGCGCGCCTCAATAGTCGTCCGCACGACCAAGGCGGTCCTCAGGGTGGGCAGGAGCAAGCGCGTCAATATGCGCGCAACTTGGAGGCGCTGCTCTTGATCGTGAAGGACTTGGTGAACCAAGCGGATCGCGCCGGTATGGAGTCCCAGCTCTTCCTGGAAGATGTCGCGCGGCGCGAAGGCTGGACGCTGTTCGGGCCAGGCTACGAGGGTTCACGCGATGACGGCCCTGGTGAGGGCGAAGATGAGCCTTTTTCCGATCCTGAAGATCAGTAACTCCTACGCACGGGGTACGGCATCCGCACGAGGTTAGGGTGTACGGCATGGGGTTATGCTAAACCCCTCTGCTGCCGCCAGGAGTCGCTGGCGCCACGTCATTCACGAGTTCACGCTCCAGTCCCTGAGCCGCGGCCGGGAGACGGCGATCCTGTACGTCGTCCCTGCCGCCGACTTCACGATCGACGGCATCCACGAGGCCCACTCCCCGGACGAGCTGCCGGCGGAGGCGGTGATCCTCCACGACATCTCACACTTGAGCATCGAGCCGCGCGACGACGCGCTCGCATGGTCTGTCAATCGCGAGACCGGCGAGATCACGGGCGAGCCGCGCCTGCGCGCCGAAGTGGCTGGCGAGGCCAAGGCGCTGGCCGACCACCTGATAGCTCAAGCCTGGACGCAGGCGCTGGAGCGTCAGCGCCGCGGCGCCGTCCGGTCAGCAGCCGAATGACCGCACCTTCCACCCTTCAGTCCATGTCCACCACACGCGCACGTCCTGACCAGCAGTCCGA